>NZ_JAKMQQ010000004.1:0-128880 GCF_025771645.1 Campylobacter sp. IFREMER_LSEM_CL2256 | reverse complement strand
TTTATTATTTTATTTTTTATTGTTTTTATTTAGTGGTTTAGTCAGTATTGACTACAGATGAGCTTTAATTCTTATTTTTTATTCTTTATGGTTGTTAACTGTAGATGGTTTTTTATTATTTAGTTTGTAAAATAAATTATTTTAGTGTTAGGATGGATAAAATATGGTATAGATTTTGTTTTATAAGGAGTGTATTTGTAAGTGAGTTTGTGATGTTTTTAATATGCAAATAGGTTGAAAATTAAGAATTAAGTGAAATGGTAAGCAAAATAGATCTTTGTAAAATTTAGTATTTTAGGTAGGTTTGTTGGAGTGATTGTGTTAAAGTGTTGTTGAGGAGGATATTTTTATATTTGTTCGAAAGTTTATGATATATGATTTTATATTTTAGATTATAGTAGATATATTATGATTTTAAATACTGAATTTGATTATTTGATACTATAATGTTTAATTTCTAAATATTAAATTTACATGAAAAATAATTTTAGTTTAAAATTGATTTTTGAAATAAATTATATTGAATTCTTGTATTTTAAAATATAGCTTTCTTAGAAGAAAATTATCTTCTAAGAAAGAATGTTTTATTCAGCGCCTTTTGGAGCTGTAAATGCTGTTATTTCAGGCTGTAATCCTTTGTATTTTTCTATATTTACTAAGCTTGTATGGGAAATGTTTCCGTTTGCTAATTCAGAAGTTGGCATATCAATAGTTAAGACATTTACATTTCCGTATTTGCACATTCCTTCATCATTTGGATCATACCAGCCACCTTCGCATAATCTTACAACATTTGGCATAATGTCTTTAGTTACCACAGCACCTGCGAGAACTTGACCTCTTTTATTGAAAACTCTTACAATATCGCCATTTTTGATTCCAAGTTTTTTAGCATCAATTGGGTTGATTAAGATAGGCTCTCTATCATTTACCGCATACTTTTCACGCAGTGAAGTATGGCACATTTGTGAGTGGAGTCTATTTGTTGGGTGATTGGTTAGTAGATGAAAAGGTGTTTCCTTGGTAGCATTTCCTAGCCATTCTATCGGCTCCATCCACATTGGATGTGCTTTGCAGTCTTTATAATTATACTTTTCGATAGTTTTTGAGTAAATTTCTATCAAGCCTGATTCAGTGCCTAGAGCATTTAAGATAGGATCTTCGATAAATTCAGAAAATCTAACCCATTCCATGCTTTCTATAGTTGGAGAAAAAGTTATAGGCTCGTTTTTCGCCCAAAATTCTTCAAAACTTGGCATTTTTGGTTCAAATACATCCCCATAAGCTTGAGTTTGTTTTAAAGCGCTATTGTAGTATTCTTTGATAAAATCTTTTGCATTTTTACCATTTTCAGTATAAGCATTAAATACATCATCTCCATACACTTTACAAATATCAGCAAAAATTTCATAGTCATCTTTACTCTCGCCTATTGGTAATACTGCTTGCTTCATTGGAACTATATTCATATTAGAATAATCACCACTCATGGTAATATCATCTCGTTCATAAGAACTTGTGGTAGGCATTACAATATCTGCCATTTTGGCAGTTGGAGTCCAATAAATTTCATTTACAACTATAGTTCTTGGTTTTTGCCATGCTTTTACATTATTGTTTGTATCTTGATGATGAACTATAGGATTTCCACCCGCCCAATAAATAAAGTCAATATCAGGATAGGTTATCTTAGAACCATTATTGTCTATAACTTTCCCAGGATTTAACAAAGCATCAGCTATTCTAGCTACTGGAAAAGAATAACTAGCAGCATTTTGTAGCCATTCGGCACCACCTTGACTAACTCCTGCTTTTGGTAGCCCCTTAAATTTTCCATTTTCCCAAATTCCCACAGCTCCTGCTGTAATACCTCCTATAACACCACCTTTGCATGATGGAACCCCACCATTACTATAGTGATAGCTTAAGCCAAAGCCACCTCCTTTGGTGCCAATTTGTCCGATCATTGAAGCTAGGGTTATTAACATCCAATGAGGTTGTTCACCATGATGAGCTCTTTGCATACCCCAACCACTCATGAGCATGGTAGGGTTACCATAAAAGCTTTCAGCTAGTGTTTTAATGGTTTTTTCATCAATCCCACAAATTTTGCTTGCCCATTTTACATCTTTTTTAATACCATCATTCTTGCCATCTAAATAAGCTTTAAATTTATCAAAACCACTTGTATAATTTTCTAAAAATTCATAATTGACTTTATTTTTTTCGATCAGATGACTAGCCATACCTATCATCATAGCAACATCTGTATTTGGTCTTGGGGAGATCCATTGTGCATTTAAAAATTTAGCAGTTTCAGTTTTTATGGGATCTATACAAATAACCTTGATCTTGCTATTTTTTAATTTTTCAAAATACTGCAAACCCTTTTGGTCGTTTGAAGTCCAAGCTATTCTTAAAGTGGCGATAGGATTAGCACCCCAAATAACTACTATTTTAGAATGTTCTAAAATATTTTCCCATGAAGTTTGTTGTTCATAAACTTCAATGGAGCCTACAACATAAGGCATGATCACTTGAGAAGCTCCGGTTGAGTAATCTCCAGTAGTCCCTACAAACCCACCTGTGACATTTAAAAATCTATGAAGTAATATTCTACAATTTTGCATATTTCCGCTAGATTTCCACCCATAACTTCCACCAAATATAGCTTGAGTTCCTTTTTGCTCTCTTGTTTTTTTAAGTTCTTTTGCTATAAGTTTTATAGCCTCATCATAACTTACACGCACAAATTCATCTTTTCCTCTAAGCTCAGGCTTTGGATTGTCAGGATTTTCAAGATAACTTTTTCTTACATAAGGATATTTCACACGTGATTTATAGATCATATCTGCTGTATAGTGTTGTAAGGGATTGTCAATTTGTGTTACTTTTTCCCATGGCTCACTTTTGATCACAATGCCATCTTTAATGGTAAGCTTTAAAATTCCCCAATGTGCTGCTGTTATCACGCTTCCATTTTTTACTAAACCTGAATTTATAGTTGAAGCTTCAACGCTTTTTCCCATAACCAAACTAGGAACCAGAGGTAATACACTTAAACCAGCACCAATTTTTAAAAATTTTCTTCTATCAAGCCCCATTTTATTTTACCTCCTTAAAATCTTTTGCACTTTTTTGTAAATACTGTATCACTAACCAATGATCTTTTTTATCAATTCCTGTTCTATTTACCATTGATCTAAAAGTAGCAGGCCAACCATTAGCGCTAAATTCACTTTCTTTATGAACACTATGACAAATTCCGCAGTTATTCATATAAAGTTCTTTTGCTTTTATAAACATTTCTTTGTTGCTTTTTGCAAAATCTTTCTTATCAGTCCAAACTTCTATGGTAGCTTTATCCCATTTGCCATTTTTGCTTTTTGTGTAAGTTTTAAAATCAAGTTTTGTATTTTTAGAAAATGCAGCAACTATGATTCTTTGACTATCGTTGTAATAAAGTACAGAAGGCGAAGCAGGATTAATATAACCTGTGATCTTGACTAAAACTTTATCTCCATCAGTTTTTAATACTTTAAAAGGATTTGTAGGTAGCAATCTACCAACAGCTTTTGTGTCATTTTTTCTTAAGTAAAGTGAGCTTACCTCACTTGTAAAAAATTCATTTTTACACAAACACAAAGAAACAAGTGCTAAGCAGAAAACCAATATAATTTTTCCCATTTTGCCTCCTTGATATTTTTTTGATATAAACTTAGTTGTATATCAATAAAATTAAAAATTTCTTAGCACAAAAAATGTAAAATTAAATATTATTTAATAATTTTTTATTGATTTGTAATTTATTTGTTTTTATATTTTCATAAAGTCTTTTCAATCCTTTAAAGTAAATTTTAGTAAAATACAAAATATTCTTTATAAAGGTTAAAAATGCACTTTACTTTGCTAAATGAAAAAGATTTTTTCAACCCCTACTACCGCAAAAAGCAAATCACACAAAATGAATTTGGCACTTTTAGCAAGGCTTTAACGCAGTATATAAAAAGGCTTGAAAGCTCACAAAGTGAAAATGAAGACTATCTTGTAGCTAACGCACTTAGTCCATTTTTAACCACTCTAAATTTCAAAACCCACATCAAAACCAAACAAAAAGGCAAAAGCGAGATTGATTTAGCCATCGCTAAAGATGAGCTTAGCAAAGATTTAGAAGTTCTCATCGAAGCTAAAAAGCCCAACTCAAAAGAATTCATCACCCACACAAAGCCAAATTCTAAAGCCTTGCATGAAGCCATTTTGTATTATTTTAGAAACAGAGAGCGTAGCTTTAGTTTGAAATTTATCATCATCACAGACTTTTATAAATTTTACATTTTCAAAGCTAGTGAGTTTGAAGAACTTTTTTATAAAAACACAAGCTTTAAAAAGCTTTTTGAAGAATTTCAAAGTCCAAACTCACTTTTTAAAGGCAACACCGATGAATTTTACAAAGAAGCAAGCAAACTCATAGAAAATTCCAAAGAAAGCTTAAAAGGCTTTTTCATCGATTTAGCCTTTTTAAAAGATGAGCAAAAGTCAAATTTCAAAAACCTAGCAAGCATTTTTAAAACCTTTCATAGAGACTTTTTGCTAAATGAATTTAGCCCAAATGACGCAAAC
Organism: Campylobacter sp. IFREMER_LSEM_CL2256; assembly: GCF_025771645.1. Taxonomy (NCBI): domain Bacteria; kingdom Pseudomonadati; phylum Campylobacterota; class Epsilonproteobacteria; order Campylobacterales; family Campylobacteraceae; genus Campylobacter; species Campylobacter sp. IFREMER_LSEM_CL2256. The sequence goes on along the minus strand of NZ_JAKMQQ010000004.1, from coordinate 124,260 downwards.
TCATTAAACAACGCATTCTATAAAGAGCTTTTATACATCTTAGGTTTAAGCGAGAGCAAACAACTTTCTAAATTCATCATCACACAAAGTGAGCAAAGCAAACAAGCCCAAGGCACGCTTTATCATCTCATAGCGAGCAAGCTTCCAAAGCATGACTTTGAAGAGGTGTTAAAATTCATCATACTTTGGCTAAACCGCATTTTATTTTTAAAGCTTATCGAGTCTAATTTAGTTAGATTTAATGATGATAAAACCCTTAAATTTCTAAACTATGAAAAAATTCCAAATTTTACTACCTTTTCACACCTTTTCTTTGATATCTTAGCTAAAGAAAAACACACAAGGACGCAGAGTAAATTTAGCTATTTGCCTTATTTAAATTCATCACTTTTTGAAAAACAAGCCATCGAAAAAACTACACTAGAAATCGCTACTTTGGAAAATGATGCTTTGCTAGAGTATCACCCACACACGCAGTTAAAAGATGACAAAGGCAAAAGCAAAAAAGGTAAAGTAGGTTTGCTTGAGTATTTGTTTGAGTTTTTAGACAGCTTTGATTTTGGAGCAGATGAGCAAAGCGAAGAACTCATCAAACAAAAAGAACTCATCAACTCAAGCGTTTTAGGAAATGTCTTTGAAAAACTAAATGGCTACAAAGAAGGTAGTTTTTATACCCCAAGCTTTATCACTTCATATATGTGTAAAGCAAGCATAGAAAAAGTCGTGCTTGATAAATTTAACCATACTTTTAAGCTAAATGCCACCAAGCTAAACGAGCTAAGAACCCAGCTACGCCAAGAAAAAATCTCTCAAGAGCAAAAACTAGCCTTGCTAAATTCCATACGCATTTGCGATCCTGCAGTGGGAAGTGGGCATTTTTTAGTTTCAGCTTTAAATGCCATGCTTATGGTGCATTATGAGCTTGGTTTGTTTGAAGAGGACTTTTACCTAAGCGTGCAAAATGATGAAATTTTAGTGCAAAATCACAAAGGCCAGTTTTTAGAGTATAAACGCCCTGATTTTGACAAAGACAAAACCCACCTTTGCCAAAAAGAACTTTTCGAGCGTAAAAAAGACATCATAGAAAACAATCTTTTTGGAGTAGATATCAACCCAAACTCATGTGAGATCACTAAACTAAGGCTTTGGATAGAGCTTTTAAAACACAGCTTTTATGAAAGCTTTGATGATACAAACTATCATGATCTTAAAACCCTGCCAAACATCGATATCAACATAAAATGCGGGAATTCGCTTATAAGTTATTTTGAAATTCACAAAAGCCTTTCTCACTACCCAAATATCAAAGAACGCATGGATAAATACAAACGCATAGTCAAAGACTATAAAGAAGGCTTTTACACCGACAAAACTTTCATCGCAAAAGAGATCAAAAACCTCAAAGAATCTTTTAAAAATTTCTGCTTAAAAGACAAATTTGCCAAAGAGATCAAGCAACTTACCAACGGCGCTAATGAATACTCTAAAAAATACGGCGATTTTTTAGCACAAGATGAAAAAGATGAGAATTTTAGAGTATTTTTCTCTAAAAATATGTTTGAATTTGACTTTGATGAAAGTGCAGCTAAGAAAGAATTTAAAAAGCTTAAAAAGCTTTATGAGAGTATATTTGACTTAGAAAGTGCAAATCCTTTTGAATGGCGTTTTGAATTTAGCGAAGTGCTTGATGAGGGCGGGAATTTTAAAGGGTTTGATCTCATCATCGGTAACCCACCTTACATCAGACAAGAAGACATCAAAGAGTTAAAGCCAAATTTAGCCAAAAACTATAAAGTATATAAAGGCACAAGCGACATTTATACTTACTTTTATGAGCTTGGGTTTAATGTGCTAAAGCAAATTAGAATACATCGATCTAAATGGCATAAAAGTCTTTGATAGTGCTACGGTAGATACTTCCATACTAAGCTTTGAAAAAGCAAAAACTAAAGATAATAGCTTTAAGTACCTAGCCCTAAATACCGAGCTTTTAAAAGAAAACGACTTTAATATAGAAAGCATTTTAAATTTTAACAAAATCGCACAAAATTCTTTAAGCAAAGAAAGCTTTACTTTTAACGATGAGGGCACAAACGCGCTAAAAGCAAAGATAGAAAAGCACGGCACTCCGCTTAAAGACTGGCATGGGCTTAATATAAACTATGGCATAAAAACGGGCTATAATGAAGCCTTTATCATCACTACTGAAAAAAGAGATGAAATTCTAGCTAAATGCAAAGATGAAGCCGAAAGAGAACGCACCGTCAAACTCATACGCAAAATGCTACGCGGTAGAGATATAAAAAGATATAGTTATGAGTGGGCGAATTTGTGGATTATAGTTTTTGAATTTGGAAGTTATAAAATTTTAGAAAAAGAATATCCTGCTATATATAATCATTTAAAACAATACAAGAAAAAACTTCAAGCTAGAGGACAATGTACTAATAAGCCTATAACAGATCAAAAACCATATTTAGGACAACATCATTGGCTTGAATTAGATAACAATCCAAATAAAGATTATTTATCGCAGTTTGAAAAGGAAAAAATAATATATAGTGAAATTGTGAGAAGTCCGCAATTTTATTTAGATACAAAGTTAAATTTTTACGCAGAAGCAACAAGTTTTATTTTAACAGGGGAAAATCTAAAATATCTCATTGCTTTTTTAAACAATGATTTTGTGGCTTTTATATTTAAAACATTTTACGCCGGTGGAAACTTAGGTGAAAATGGATTTAGATACAAAAAAGCATTTTTAGAAAGACTTCCTATACCAAAAATAAATTCTAAAAATGAAAAACTAGCAAACGAGCTTATAAGCTTAGTCGATGAGATTTTAAATTTAAAAGAGCAAGACAAAAAAGCAAATACCAAAACCAAAGAAGATAAAATAAACTCTATCGTTTATAAACTTTACAACCTAACCGAAGAAGAAATAAAAATAATCAAAAACAAGGAGTAAAAATGAAATTAGTAAAATGTAAAATTGAAAATTTTAGAAGCTATGAAAATACAGAATTTAATTTTTCGGATTTAAGTGTAATTATTGGAAAAAATGATGTAGGAAAATCGACATTATTTGATGCATTGGATATATTTTTTGAAAATAATAAGGCTTTAGAAGATGATGTCAATATTAATTCAAATGAGAATAAATTTAGTATTACTTGTTTCTTTCAGGTTGAACCGCAGACGCAGATTAATATTGATGCTAGCGAAAGTGAAAGAACGCAGACATCTTTAGAGAGTGAGTATTTGTTAAACCAAGAGAATTTATTGCAAATCAAAAAAACATGGGAAAAAGGAAAGTTAAGCAAAACTTATCTTGTTTGCAACTATCCAACCAATTGGGAAAAACCACTTATTACATTAAAGATTCAAGATTTAAGAAAATTACTCTCCGAAGAGTCTGAAGTTAATCAAAATATCAAAAAAGAAATAAGGAATTTTTTATTTTCGCAAGAAAATTTAAATTTTATGGAACAGGAAATAGATATATCCACAAAAGATACTGATATTGTTAGTATATATAACAAATTAAAGGAAAAAATGCCTAAATTTTTATTATTTAAAGCTGATAGAACAAATACAGATAAAGATAGTGAAATCACCCAAATAACAAAAGCTATTACACAAAATGCTATCTCTGAAATTGAGCAACAATTTAATAATATGAAAGAAAATATTTTAGATGATATTAAGAGTTTTGCTAATGCGACACTTGAGCGGTTAAAAAGTTTTGATAAAGATATCGTGAAAGATTTAGTCCCAGATATTACTTCAAAAGAATTAAGTTCATTATTTAGCTATGAGTTTAAAAGCGACAGCGGAATATCATTTAATAAAAGAGGTAGTGGAGTTAAAAGGTTGTTTTTATTAAGTTTCTTTTTAGAGGATGCTGAAAGAAAACAACAATCTAATATGATTTATGCAATTGAAGAGCCAGAAACATCACAACATCCAAACTATCAAAGAATAGTTATAGAATCTTTGCAGAAATTAGCACAAAATCAAGGACGTCAAATCTTGCTTACAACACATACTCCAGAGATTGTAAGAATGGTTAATAAGGAAAATATTATTTTTATACAAAAAGATGATGAAGATAGACGAATAGTTTATCATGGAGATGAAATTAATACAGAGATTCTTGCTGATACTTTAGGTGTTTTGCCGTATTTATTATATCAAAGAGTTTTATTTGTAGAAGGAGAAACAGATGTAAAGTTTTTAAATAATTTAAATAATAAATTTGAATGTTTAAGAAATATATTTGATTTAAAAACAATAACTTTGATTCCATTGCATGGTGGAGGAAATGTTAAAAACTGGATAAGGGAGGATTATTTAAAACAAAGTAATGTTAAATGTCTTTATTTCTTAGATAGAGACGAGGATAGGAGAGATGTTGAAGAGCAAAATTTAATAAGAACAAAAAAGCGAGAAATTGAAAATTATTATCCTATTGATATACTTGAAGAATATTTTAAAAATAAATTGGGTAAGGATTTGATTTTTTCTGATAATTTTAAAAGAAATTGGGATAATGAGGATATAGCTCAATATGTTTTTAATTGTCAATCGGAAGATAAGAAAATTGGAACAACAGACATTAAATCAATGTTTGCTAATAAAAAAATATGGGACAAAATCAATGAAAATAATATGCAAAATTTTGATGAAATTAAAGAATGGTTTGAAAGAATGAAAGAATTTTTCGAATAAATCATAGATTGAACACACGCAAAAACTCCATAGTACCAAGCTGAAATATAGGAAGATGAAATGATAAAAGAAACACTTGAAAAAATACTTCATACTTTAGAGAAATGTTGTAAAAAAACACATCAGAATGGTAAGAATGAAGTTGATGAAGATAAAATTAAAGAAGATAAAATTAAAGAAGATTTATCTAAGATTCTAAAAATAAAAAAGGATAATATATACACACCAAGTGATACAGGAGTAATAAAACTAAAAAAGGAAATCCTTAGACAAAAAAATGAGTTGTTTTCTGATGATGAGGAATGGTATATGGTTTGCGAAGAAACATTAGATATATCTTCATTATATAATAAGAACAATGTGCAATGTAATATCATTTTTAGTAAATGTAGTGTTGGTTTAAATAATAAACAATCACAGAATGATTGTATTGTAAAAGCCAATTTATATTTTTATAATTGTACTTTTGAAAAAGCATTAATAAAATTAGAAAATATTACTTTTGAAAAAATATTATTTTTTAATCAATGTAAATTTAAAAGAAGAGTATGCATATACAATAATAGATTTTTAAGCCATTTGGTTTTTATAAAATGCCATGATAAGCAAAATAATACAAAAATCATATCTTTAAATCTACAAGAAAACACATTTGAAGGATATCTTTTTATAAAAAATTGCACTATAGAAAATATAAATTTGTGGAAAAACAAATTTGAAAATAGATCTTATTTTGTGGACAGTGAATTTGGATATGAACAAGATAAGGATAATAAAGCAAAATTAAATTTTTCAAACGCTCGTTTTGAAGATAATGCCTATTTTAACAATTCTAAATTTTATAGCTATGCTGATTTTCACGAGTGTGAATTTGAAAAAATAGCTTGTTTTTACGGAGTAACTTTTGATAAAGCTCCAAATTTTTCTCAAATAATTTTGAAAGATAATTTTAATGCTTTAAATATAACTTTAAATTTTACATTTGATGATCTAAAAAAACAAATCAAACAAGAATATGAAAATTTTAATAAAGATACAAATAAACAAGAAAAAAAATCTTTAGATAAAATTGCAAATGACTTTAGAGATTCTTTTAGAGTTGTTAAAAATGCCTTGATAAAAGATAATAATCTTTTAGAAGCTTCAAATTTTCATAAATACGAGCTTTATTGTAAAGAGATAGAATTGAAAGAAAATTGGAATAATAGAGAAACAAAGACAACAGCACGAAAAAGTTCATTGCATTTAAAATATTTTATAGATTCTTTGCTTTTGGGTTTTTATAGAAAATTAAGTGATCATCATACCGATTTCTTAAAAGTTTTTAATAATATTGTATTATTAGTTGCTTTGTATAGTGTATTTCTTTTTATGGGAGGATATGAAGACAATCTTAAATCATATCAATATTCTGATAATCTATTAGATAACAATAGTAGTTTGACAAATGCTTTCAAAGATATAAAAAATTCCATTATCCAATCATCGTTTGTTCAAGAATATCCTTCGTGTATTCTAATATTTTATTATGGATTAATTGCAATTGGATTTTTGATGATTTTCTGGGATATTTTGAAAAATATCAAAAAGATTTATGAGGTAATTAAGAATGAAATTTGTATTAAAGAAATAATATTTTGTGTATTAAATTTAGTTGCATATTTTTTAGGTTTATTGATTGTTTTGATTTATTTAAATATTTATATACCAAAGAGTCAAGACAGTCTTGCAGTCCTTTCAAATATAGGTATATTTTTTGTATTTATCATTTTTTATTTATGGTTGGTGTATTTAAAATCATTAGCGCTAAGATTAATGTTTGTAGTTGTTAGCTACATTATCGTGATTATAGTATTGGGGATTAGTATATCTATCTTAAATCCTTTTATCGGAAAGATATTTAATGATGAACAAAATTTTACAAATCCTATATTTGTATATATAACATTTGCATATACTATCTTGTTGATTTTAATTCTTTTTTCACTCCAAAAAACCGCACGCAAAAACTCCATAGTGCCAAGTTGAAAGCAAAATCATGCTTTTAGCTTTAAAGTGTGATGAAAAATTTGATTTAAAAATACTTTTGATATAAATATTTTTATTATATTTATATTTTGTTTCAAATATAAACAATACTTTATATTTTATTTGTAAAGTGTAAATTTTTGTTTTTATTAAAAGAGAATTTTTATACGAAATGTTACTCTTATACCCATATAGTTAATTTTTTCTAACAAAAATACACAAAAATAAAAATATTTGTTAAGCTAGATATTGGAAATTTTTATCAAAAGGAAAAATATGTGGCAACAAATATATAATCCATTTGACAACATACTTTTAAGTGCTTTGGTGGCTTTTTTGCCTATTTTGTGCTTTTTGCTTTCTCTTGTAGTTTTCAAACTCAAAGGTTATCAAGCAGGCTTTTTAACTCTTATTTTATCAAGTGTTGTGGCATTGTTTGCTTATGATATGCCGTTTTCTTTATTAGGTGCTAGCTTTATACAAGGTTTTGCAAATGGTATTTGGCCTATAGCTTGGATCATCATCGCGGCCATATTTTTATATAAACTTTCTATCAAATCAGGCTCGTTTGAAGTGATAAAACAAAGTGTTATGAGTATCACTCCAGATCATAGAATTCAAGTGATTTTGATTGGATTTTGTTTTGGTTCTTTTTTAGAAGGTGCTATAGGTTTTGGAGGGCCAGTGGCTATCACCGCTGCATTACTTGTAGGACTTGGGCTTAGACCATTATACGCTGCAGGACTTTGCCTTATAGCCAATACCGCTCCGGTAGCTTTTGGAGCAGTTGGAATTCCTATCATAGCGATGAGTAATCTAGCAGGTATAGAACAGCACGGTGTTTCAGCTATGGTGGGTAGAATGCTTGTGCCTCTTAGCTTGACTATACCATTTTTTATAGTATTTTTAATGGATGGTTTAAAAGGGGTTAAAGAAACCTTTCCTGCTATTTTTGTCGCAGCCGTTTCTTTTACTGCTACACAATTTTGGAGTTCAAATCATTTAGGCGCAGAACTTCCAGATATTATTTCAGCGGTTGTTTCTTTGTCTGTTACTACGATATTTTTAAAATTTTGGAAGCCAAAAAATATTTTTAGATTAGATGATGTAAAAGACTTTGAAAACTCACAAAAGCTAGAATTTAAAAAAGTATTTTTAGCTTGGATTCCTTTTATACTTTTGATTATTTGCATTATTATATGGACTCAACCTTGGTTTAAGGCTTTATTTGCTAAAGATGGAATATTAAATTTTATGCAATTTACTTTGAAATTTAATGAAGCCTTAGGAGCTATCATAAGTCCTGATATAGTTAATCCACAAATCACAAAAACAATGATTCCATCACATACTATAGATTTAGTAGCACAAGCAGGAACTGCTATTTTAGTGGCTGCTTTAATGAGCATTGTTGTGTTGAAAATAAAAATCAACGAAGCTACCGAGTGTTTTTGGGAAACTTTAAAAGAAATGGCCACTCCATGCTTAACTATAGGCTTAGTAGTTGCTTTTGCCTTTATAGCTAAAAATAGCGGTATGAGTACTACTTTAGGACTTGCTTTTTCAAATACAGGCGATGCTTATGCATTTTTTTCTCCCATCATAGGATGGATAGGTGTGTTTTTAACAGGTTCTGATACTAGTTCAAATTTGCTTTTTGGGACATTACAGCAAGTTAGTGCTCAAAAGTTAGGAATTTCAGAAACTTTATTTTTAGCAGCAAATTCTGTTGGTGGAGTTGTGGGTAAAATGATATCTCCTCAAAGTATAGCGGTAGCTTGTGCAGCAGTTGGACTTGTAGGAAAAGAATCTGAATTGTTTAGATTTACTTTAAAATACTCAATAGGTTTTATAATTCTAATAGGAATTTGGACTTTTGTTATAGCATTTTTCTTCCACGGGATCATCCCTGAAGCAGTGCTTTTAAAATAAGGATTGATGATGAAAAAAGTGTATTTATTTGCTACTTGTTTGGGTAGTGCGATAATGCAAGAAAGTGTTTTAAATGCGGTTAGACTTTTAAGAAGAGAGGGAGTTGAGGTTATATTTAAAAAGCAGCAAACTTGCTGCTCTCAACCCTCATTTAATTCAGGGTATTTTAAAGAAAGTAAAAATATAGCTTTGCATAATATAAAACTTTTTACTCAAGATTATCCTATAGTAGTGCCAAGCGGTTCTTGTGCGGGGATGATGAGTCATGATTATTTAGAGCTTTTTAAAGATGATGAGCATTTTAACTTGGTAAAGGAATTTAGCTCTAGAGTGATTGATCTTAGCCAGTATTTAGATGAGGTTTTAAAGGTTGATTATGAAGACAAAGGCGAACCTATAAAAGTCACTTGGCACTCTAACTGCCATGCATTAAGAATTCAAAAAAGCATACAAGCGAGCAAAAATCTGCTAAAAAAACTCAAAAATGTGGAATTAATTCCTCTAGAATTTGAAGAAGAATGCTGTGGTTTTGGAGGAACTTTTTCTGTGAAAGAGCCTCAAATTTCAAACTCTATGGCACAAGAAAAAATCAAAGATATCCAAAATACAGGCGTAAAATATGTATTAAGTTCTGATGGTGGGTGTTTGATGAATATTGCAGGCACGATGAGTAAAATGGGGCTTGATATAAAAGGAATTCATTTGTATGATTTTTTAAACAAGCGTCTTGAAGGAGTTGCGATATGAAAATGACACATGAACAAATTGTGGATGTGAAAATTCATGATAAGCAAATGCGAGAGAATTTAAGATCTGCCATGCATACTTTGCAAAAAAATCGTTTAAAAGTTATAGATGAGAAATTTAATGATTGGCAAGGACTAAGATCTAAAGCTAAGCAAGCTAAAAACAATGCTTTATCAACTTTACACGATAGGCTTTTAGAATTTGAACAAAATGCCACTAAAAATGGCATAAATGTCCATTGGGCGAGTTCTGATGAGGATGCCTGTGAGATTATATATGAATTAATGGTAGAAAAAAACATCGGTAAAATTCTAAAAGGCAAATCTATGGCTAGTGAGGAAATAGGTTTAAACCACTACCTAGAATCCAAAGGCTTAAAAGCCATAGAAACAGATTTAGGCGAACTTATATTGCAGTTAAATGATGAAACTCCCGTGCATATTGTAGTTCCAGCGGTACATAAGAACCGCTATGAAATTGGTAAAATTTTTCAAGAAAAATTAGGCTCTAATTTAGAAAGTGAGCCAGAAAAGCTAAATTCTATTGCAAGAAAGCATTTAAGAGATGAATTTGAAGGGCTTAAAATGGGACTTAGCGGAGTAAATTTTGCTATGTCTAAAGAAGGCGCTTTTTGGCTTATAGAAAATGAGGGAAATGGTAGGATGTGCACCACAGCAAGTGATATACATGTAGCACTTTGTGGTATAGAAAAAGTTATGGAAAGCTTTGAAGATGCTGCCACTATGGTGTCTTTACTTACTCCATCAGCTACGGGTCAATTTATACCAACTTATAACAATATCATTACAGGACCTAGAAAAAATGGAGATTTAGATGGCCCAAAAGAAGTGCATATTATTCTTTTTGATCATAATAGAAGCAAAATGCTAAATGATGAAGATTATTATGAAGCTTTGCGTTGTATAAGATGTGGGGCTTGTATGAATTTTTGTCCTGTGTATGATAAAATAGGCGGCCATACTTATCAAAGTGTATATCCAGGGCCGATTGGAGAAGTCATAAGTCCTAATCTTTTTGGTATGCAAGAAAATGGTGATATTCTTACTTTTTGCTCGCTTTGTGGAAGATGTTCTGAAGTTTGTCCGGTAAGAATTCCTCTTGCGGATTTAATACGCAAATTAAGAGCAGCAAAAGTAGGTCAAGGAAGTTTTGATAATATCACTCCAAATACTGCTGAAGCTATGGCATTTAAGATTTTTGAAAAAGTAGCTACAAGTCCTATTATTTGGAAAAATACTTTAGCAAATTTACATAATTTTAATTGGCTTTTGCAAAAAGGAAAAAATTCTTTACCAGTAGTTAAAAAATGGAGTGCTTATAAGGAATTTCCACAAATAAAACTTGATCTTTATAAAGAACTTGAAAATATGCAAGGAGTAAAGTGTGAGTAGAATAAATGAAATTTCTTCACAAAGCAAAAAAGCTATTTTGGATAAGATTAAAAATACACATTTATCTTTTGAAAAAATTCCGACTATGGATCCTATAGAGCATATCAAAACAAGTGATGATATGTATAGTGAGTTAAAAGAAAAAATGAGTGCAAATAAATACATAGTAGAAGAAAGCTCGTTAGGAAAATTAGAAGAAAAAATCAATCAAATTGTTAAAAGTTATGGCTATAAAAGTCTTATTTATCCTGATAATTTAAATTTAGATATAAATAAAATTGAAGCCGAAAAAAAGACTTGTTTTAATCAAGAGATTGAAAAAATACGAAAAGAAGTTTTTCATAGTGATTTTTCTATCATCCAAGCAAGAGTTGGAGTAAGCTCACATGGCGTTGCTTTAGTTTTGTCTGATAAAACTCAACCAAGAATGCTTTCTTTGGCTCCTATGCTTTGTATTGTCTTATTAAAAAAAGAAAATATTGTAAAAAGCATTAGCCAAGCATTGAATTTAGTAAAAGAAGAAAATGAAATTTTACCTAGCAATATTTTGTTTATAGCAGGGCCATCAAGAACTGCAGATATTGAACTTATCACTGTTTTTGGAGTTCATGGATCTCAAAAGGTTCATATTATACTTTATTGATTTATTTAGAATTTGCACTTAGTGTAAATTCTAAAATCACCTTCAAATCAAAAATTAACTTCTTGGTTTTTAAAACATTAATTAAATTATATTTTTATCAACCTTTGCTATTTTATTGATTTTAGTTATATTTAAGATATTTTTTGACATAGTAAAAAAGGTATTAACTTAAATTTTAAAACTATAAAAAGGAAAATCATGTTAAAAACAAGTTTTAAAAAGGCAGTATTTTTACCAAGTATTAGTATTATAGTTGTTTTAAGCCTTAGTTGTATTTTCTTGCCTAAACTTACAAATGATTTTATCAATCATATAAAAAGTGGAATTTTTGCAAATTTTTCATGGTTTTATATATTAAGTGTGAGCTTTTTTGTGTGTTTTATGCTCGCACTTGCACTTTCAAAATTTGGCGATATTAAACTCGGTGATGACGATGAAAAACCTCATTTTAAATTTACTTCTTGGCTTGCTATGCTTTTTGCTACGGGTATGGGTGTGGGGCTTATGTATTTTGGTGTGGCTGAACCTCTCATACATAAAAAAGCCTTGCAAACAAGCGATGAAGAAGCTATGCTACATACTATCTTTCACTGGGGAATTCACCCATGGGCTATTTATGGGGTGTGTGCTTTGGCTATGGCGTATTTTGGTTTTAGATATAAAATGCCTCTTAGTTTGCGTAGTGCTTTTTACCCTTTACTTAAAGATAAAATTTATGGTTTTTGGGGAAATTTAGTTGATATGCTTGCTTTAATTGTCACGGTTTTTGGCATTAGCACTACACTTGGTTATAGTGCATCTCAACTAAATGCGGACTTTTCAAATTTGGGTATTTTAAACGGACAAAGCTTTTTAGAACAAAGCGTGATTATAATCATCATTATTTCTTTAGCCACACTCTCATCGATTAGTGGCTTAACAAAGGGTTTAAAAATTTTAAGTGAAGCAAATTTAGTTTTTGCAGTGTGTTTAATGCTTTTTGTGCTTTTTTCAACAAATACCATCCAAATTCTTTCACAATTTAGCTCTAATATTGGAAATTATTTGCAAAATTTAATTTCTTTGAGCTTTAAGACTTATTATTATGAAAAAGAACATATAGAATGGTTTAATAATTGGACTATTTATTATTGGGCTTGGTGGCTTAGTTGGGCGCCTTTTGTGGGCTTTTTCATTGCTAAGATTTCTCGTGGTAGAACGATAAGGGAATTTATTTTTGGCGTGCTTGTAGTGCCTACTAGTTTTAATATACTTTGGTTTAGCATTTTTGGCAATAGTGCTTTAAATTTCAATGATATTTTAAGTCCTTTTACTTCAGCACCTGAAAGTTTGCTTTTTTATTTTTTACAAAATTTTTCTTTTTCTTATTTTAGTTCTTTGCTTGCGCTTTTAGTTTTAGCTTTGTTTTTCATCACTTCAGCAGATAGTGGGATATTTGTGTTAAATTCTTTAAGTAGTGGTGGCGCTCATGAGCCATACAAATGGCAAAATATCCTTTGGGGTTTTGTGCTTGCGCTTTTAGCTACTTCTTTGCTGTATTCAGGCGGCTTGGGGGCGATTTTAAGTATCACTATGATAGTGGCTTTACCTTTTGCATTTTTGCTTTGTTTGATGTGTTTTTCATTGCTTAAAGGCTTAATTGTAGATGTGAATTACTCTTTAACTAAGCTTAGTCAAAGCAGTGTGTATTTTACAGGAGAATTTTGGCAAGAAAGACTTGCTAGAATTTTAAAACAAAGCAAAGAACAAGACATACAAAATTTCTTAAATACCAAAGTTAAAAATGCTATGGAATCACTCAGCCAAAGTCTAAAAAACTACGGCTTGAAAACACAGATCGTTCAAGAAAAATCAAGTATAAGTTTGATTATAAAAAAAGAATTTGCAAAAGATTTTATCTATGGAGTGCAAGTGGTAAAAAAACAAGCAAGCCAAAGCATAATCGATGATAAATTTATGCCAACTTATTCTAAAGAATTTATCTTTGAGCCACAAACTTTCTTTGCTGATTCGCGTAATGGTTATAATATAGAGTATTTAAACGAGCAAGAAATCATCGTAGATATACTAAAGCAATATGAGAGGTATTTGCAACTTTTATTTGATGATAAAAATGAAATTTTTACCAAAGCTTATGATTAAAAAGCGTTATAATTACACTTTATTCTTATAAGAAAGGCCTTTTATGTTGAGATTTTTTTTAATGTTTTTTTGTGCTTTAAATCTTTTTGCTATTACGCCAAAAGATACGATCGTTATAGCAGTGGAAAATGAGCCAGAGCGTATAAATCCGCTTTTTAGTGAAGATCATGATGTGGCAATTGCTCTTGTGTTTTCAGGACTTACACGCTTTGATGAAAATATGAGCTTAGCGCCTGATCTTGCTAGATCTTGGAAAGTTAGTAAAGATGGGCTTGTTTATGAATTTACTTTAAGAGATGATATATTGTGGCATGATGGGACTAAATTTAGTGCCAAAGATGTGGAATTTAGTATAAATGCTTTAAAAGATGAGAAGTTAAATTCACCCTCAAAGGTAAATTTTGACGCAGTTAAAGAAGTAAAAATCATTGATGATTATCATTTGTCCATCACACTTTCAAAGCCTTTTCCTGCATTTTTAGACGCTTTGAGTGTGGGAATTTTACCAAAACATTTACTTGAAAAAGAAAATTTAAATACTACTAAATTTAATCAAATGCCTATAGGAACAGGACCATATAAGCTAAAACAATGGAAAAAAGGTCAATACATGATCTTAGAAGCAAATGAAAATTATCATTTAGCTAAGGTAAAAACACCAAAACTCATACTAAAACATATTAAAGATCCAAGTATTAGCGCTATTGAGCTTAAAAATGGTTCTATTGATGCAGCTTTAGTCGATTTTGCTCTAGCTTCAAATTTTGCAAATGATAAAAACTTTAAAATGCTTATAGAGCCTTCGGCTGATTATCGTGCTTTGATGTTTAATTTTAATCATGAGTTTTTAAAAGATCAAAATGTGCGTTTAGCACTAAATTATGCTATCGATAAGAAAGCTATTGTGGATTCTCTTTTGCATTCTTTTGGAAAAGTAGCAAATCATCCTTTGGAAAAATCATGGGCAAATCCTAAAGAATTTGCAACTTATACTTATGATGTAAAAAAAGCAAATGAGCTTTTAGCAAAAGCAGGCTTTGTGAAAAACAAAAATGGAATTTTAGAAAAAAATGGCAAAGAATTTAGCTTTGAAATGTATGCTATGAGTGAAGATCCACTAAGAATAGCTTTGGTAAATATCTTACAAAGTGAGTTTTTAAAGCTTGGTATTAAGGCAAAGGCAGTTGCTAAGCCGAGTGGAAGTTTTGACTATACTAAGATTGACAGCTTTTTGGTAGGTTGGGGTAGTCCTTATGATCCTGATTTTCATACTTTTAGAGTTTTTGAAAGCTCTCAAGATAGTGCTTTAAACTCTAGTGGATGGAATTTTGGTCATTATCAAAATGCTAAAGTTGATGAAGCTTTGATAAAAGCTAGAAATTCACTTGATGTAAATGAAAGAAAAAAATACTATAAAGAATTTATTGACGCTTTATATAAAGATCCTGCATTTTTATTTATAGCTTATATCGATTATCCTTTAGTTTTTGCTAAAAATATCCAAGGTATAAAACCTCATATTTTAGGTCATCATGGGGTAGGTTTTACTTGGAATGCTTATGAGTGGAGCAAAAATTAGTGCTAAAACTCATTTTTAAACGCCTTTTATGGGCGTTTTTTTTGATGATTTTTGCAAGTTTTTTATGTTTTGTGATGATTTATCATGCTAAAGGAAGTGTGGTTTTTGCTAGTGTGCCTCAAGGAACTAGCCTTAAAATAAAAGAAGAAATTGAGCATAATTTAAATTTAGACAAGCCTTTATTAGAGCAGTATGAAAATTGGCTTTTTAATGCCATGAAAGGCGACTTTTCCTACTCTTTAATCAGCGGAGAAAAGGTTAGTGAAATTTTAAAAGAAAAACTTCCCTATACCATCATACTAGGAAGTTTGGCTTTTTTGGTGCTTTTTGTGTTGTCTTTGGTTTTGGCACTTTTTTGCGTTCTTTATAAAGATAGTTTTTTGGATAAAATTATTACCTTTTCAACGATGAGTTTTTTTGCATTGCCTACTTTTTCTTTATCGCTAATGCTTATTTTAGTTTTTACTGTATTTTTTAAGCTTTTTCCAAGTTCGGCTATTGCTGATATTGGCTTTGAAGATGATATATTTAATCGTTTGTGGCATTTGTTTTTACCAGTGTGTGCTTTAGTGCTTTCACATTTAGCTGTTTTTGTGCGTTTTATAAGGACAAGTTTGATTGATAGTTTAAATCAAAGCTTTATAGAAAGTGCTTTTGCAAGAGGGCTTAGCAAAACAAGAATTTATTTGCACTTTGTGTTAAAAGATGCTTTTGGTTCTATACTTGCGTATTTTGGTGCTTCTTTTGTGAGTTTTTTAATGGGAACTTATATAGTAGAAAGTGTGTTTTCTTATGAGGGTGTGGGAAATTTGGTGATTAAAAGCATATTGTTTAAAGACTATCCTGTGGTGCTAGCTGTGGTGATTTTTAGCATTTTAGTAGTGGTGCTTGTAAATTTGATCGTAGAAATAATTTGCAAGATGATTAATCCAAGGTTTGCTAATGCGTAAGTTTTGCGTGATGATGATTTTGCTAAGTTTTATTTTAGCACTTTTTGCACCTTTAATAAGTTCTTATGATCCAAATTTAGTAGATTTAAGCAAGGCTAAAATAGCCCCAAATTTAAGTCATATTTTTGGCACAGATTTGCTTGGTAGAGATGTTTTTACGCGTATTTTATATGCCTTGCGTGTTTCTTTGTTTGTAGGGGTAATGGCAGCATTTTTTAGTGTGCTTTTTGCTTGTGTTTATGTGTTTTTAACAAGATTTTTTGCTTATGCTTTTTTTGCTAGGGTGCTTGATATGCTTTTAGCACTACCTTCTTTGCTTGTGATTATGTTTTTTCAAAGCTTTTTGGCGGGATCTTTGTGGAGTATGATTTTTATCATCGCTTTGGGGCATTTTGCTTTTGTGGCAAAAGTGCTTGATACCCAACTGAATAAATTTCAAAAACTTGAGTTTTATCAAAATGCTATCATTTTAGGTTCTAGCAAGATGAAAGCTTTATTTAGTGAGCTTTTGCCTGCTTGTTGGAATTTGCTTTTTGTGCTTTTTGTTTTAAATATTGCTCATGCTATTACAAGTGAAGCCACTTTGAGTTTTTTTGGCTTGGGTGTAGAGCTTTGGACTCCAAGTTTAGGAAATATGCTAAATGAAGCAAGCAAGGCTGTGTTTTTAGGATTTTGGTGGATGATAGTTTTTCCAGTAGCCTTTATACTTATGCTTATCTTGCCTTTGCTTGCTTTGGGTAATGATTTACAAGAAGAGATTAAAGTATGATAGAAATTTCAAATCTTAACCTTAGCTTTAAAGATAAAATCTTACTAAAGGATATCAATCTTAATTTAGAAGATGGCAAAGCTTTGTCTATCATGGGCAAAAGTGGAGCTGGAAAAAGCTTGCTTTTAAAAAGCATGATTAGGCTTTTTGATAAACACTATAAACTTAATGCACAAAAATTTCAGATAGATCAAAAAGATATTTTAAATTTAAAAGAAAAAGAACTAAATGCCTTAAGAGCTAAGGTAAATTTACTTTTTCAAGATGTTTATGGGAGTTTTTATCCTCTTGTTGATATAGGGAGTTATTTTAATATAGTTTTAAAAACTCATACTAATTTAAGCACAAAAGAGATTAAAGAAAAGGCCTTTTATTTTTTTGAGTGCTTAGGGCTTAAAAATCATGATCTTTTGTGGCATTCTTTTATATATCAGTTAAGTGGTGGTATGGCAAGACGCATTCAAATAGCTCTAGCTTTGCTTAGTGGGGCTAAGTATTTATTGTGTGATGAGATTACAAGCTCACTTGATAGGGCTAATGAAGAAAAAATCATCGCTATTTTAAATGAGTTAAAAGCACAATTTAAAAATCTCATTTTCATCACGCATGATATAAATTTAGCTAAAGAGCTTTGCGATGAGGTGGCTATCATAGAAGATAAAACTTTGCTTTATCAAATGCCTATGAAAGAATTTTTAAGCAATCCAAAAGGAACTTTTGCAAAAGAATTGCTAGAACTTTATGAGAATGAAAATGTTTTTAGAAGTTAAAAATTTAAGCAAGTCTTATAAAATTAAAAAACACTGGTATTTAAAAGAAGAAGAAATTTTTGTTTTTAAAGATGTGAGTTTTTCTTTAAATCAAAATGAGAATTTATTGCTTTGTGGGGAAAGTGGTAGCGGTAAAAGCACTCTAGCTAAAATTCTTTGTATGCTTGAACGCGCGAATACTGGAGAAGTTTTGTTTGAAAATGAAAGTATATTAAATTTAGATTTTAATACTCAAAGAAAATTACGCCAAAAAATTCAATATATTTTCCAAGATCAAAAGCTAGCTTTAAATCCCTACAAAAGCACTAAAAGACTTTTACTTGATGTGTATGAAAATTTTAAACTTAAGCCCGATTTTGAAGAGCTTTTTAAGCTTTTTGATGCTTTTGAGCTTGAAAAAGATATTTTAAATTTAAAACCCTCTAAGCTAAGTGGTGGTCAAAGCCAAAGATTAGGTTTGATTAGAGCTTTGCTTTTAAGGCCAAAATTGCTTATTTTAGATGAAATCACAGCAGCGCTTGATGTAGTAACTGCTTATAAAATTTTAAACTATTTGCACACTTTTCAAAAAATGCATGATATTACTTATATATTTATTTCTCATCAAGAAAAAATCTTACAAGATATATGCCATAAAAAAGTGTTTTTATAATAAAGATAAAAATTGTTTCATTTTGAAATACCTAAAAAATTATTTTTTTGATAATAAGTTTTTATATAGCTAAGTTAAAGTAAAATAAATTTTAATTATGCTTGAATAAAAGGTTTATTATGACGCACGCAACTATAGAGCATCAATACTTTGGCATCTTTGCAATGCTTGTTATTGCAAGTGTTATATTTTTTACTTTGGTGTACATTTCTTCTAAAATAGGATCCAAACTCGCCTCTCATAATAGAAAAAAACTCGGACTTGGGATTTATGAGTGTGGACCTATGGCTTCTAAGCAAGCAAACAAAATTAATTCTCAATTTTTTGTTTTTGCTTTGATTTTTATTTTGCTTGATATTGAAGTAGTATTTTTATTTCCTTGGGCGGTGATTTTTAAAGATTTAACCGCAGAGCTTTCAAATTACGGCCTATCTTTATTTGCCTTAGTGGAAGTATTTGTTTTTATTTTATTGCTTGCAATAGGTTTTTTATACGCTTATAAAAAAGGAGCATTCGCATGGCAGAGTATCAAAAAATGAGCAATGCACCAGTTGTTTTAACTACGGTTGATAAGTTAGTGCAATGGGGTAGGAGTAATTCTTTATGGGCACTATCTTATGGGCTTGCCTGTTGTGCTATTGAAATGATGGCAGCAGGTGGTGCAAGATATGATTTTGATAGATTTGGAACGATTTTTAGAGCAAGTCCAAGACAATCTGAAGTAATGATTATAGCGGGTACTTTAAGCAAAAAACATGCTGAATTTACAAGAAGACTTTATGATCAAATGCCTGATCCTAAATGGGTTATTTCTATGGGTTCTTGCGCAAATACCGGTGGTATGTTTAATACTTATTCTACTGTTCAAGGGGTAGATAGAATCATTCCTGTTGATATTTATGTACCAGGCTGTGCCCCACGCCCTGAAACTTTTCAATTTGCTTTGATGATTTTGCAAAAAAGAATTCGTAAAGAAAAAGCAAGCAGAAAAATAGCTCCAAAAAGGCTTATATGATGAGAAAATATAGCGATAAGAAAAATGCTCAGCTAAAAAATTATTATGAAGATAGATTTTACCATGCACCTGCAACTAAAAAACTAAGCACAGAGAGTAGTGCTTTTGAGAGTGATCATCAAATTTTAAGCCAAGAATTTGAGTTAAAAAATTCTTTTATAGAGCTTGATTTTTGGGTGATTGAAATAAATAAAGATGATAATGTTGCTATTCTTAGTAAGCTTAAAAATTTAGGTTATAGTTGTTTTACTGATGCAAGTGCGATTGATTTTGTTGCTCAAAAACAAGGTTTTGAAGTATATTATCAGCTTTTAAATATGGAGAAAAATTTAAGAGTGAGAATAAAGACTTTTGTTGGTTTAAAAGAAAGACTTCAAAGTGTTATGAGTGTTTTTAAGGGTGCTAATTGGTGTGAGAGAGAAATATATGATATGTTTGGAATTTTCATTATCAATCATCCGAATTTAAAAAGACTTTTAATGCCTGATGATTGGTATGGACATCCTTTTTTAAAAAGCTATCCTTTGCATGGTGATGAATTTGCTAAATGGTATGAGATAGATAAAATTTTTGGAAAAGAATATCGCGAGGTTGTAGGTGAGGAAAATAGAGATCCAGGTTTTGTAGATGAAAAAGACACGCTAAACTTTAGCAGAATTTATCATGAGGTTGGTAAAGGCGAAGTCCCAAGAGAAGATAAATATCTACAAGAATATCAAGAAGAAGGTGGCGTGCCTTTTGTGAAAAAAGCCAAAAGAACGCAAGTAAAAATTTTAGATAAGAGAAGATAAAATGCAAATTTCTACTAAATTAAAACCTTATTATGAAAATATAAGCTTTGAGCGTGAAGATGGTACTATGATAGTAAATCTTGGTCCCCAACACCCTAGCGCTCATGGAAATTTACGCCTTATTTTAGAGCTTGATGGAGAAGAAATCACCAAGGCTGCTCCTTGTATAGGCTATATGCATCGTGGTATGGAAAAAATGGCTGAAAATATGATCTATCAAGAGTTTATTCCAACTACTGATAGAATGGATTATATCGCAGCTAGTGCAAATAATTATGCCTATGTAGCTGCTGTAGAAAAACTTTGTGGTTTAGAAATTCCACGCAGGGCAAGTGTGATAAGGATGATTTTGCTTGAGTTAAACCGCATTGCTTCGCATTTGCTATGGCTTGCTACACATGCTCTTGATATTGGTGCGATGACAGTATTTTTATACTGCTTTAGAGAGCGTGAATATGTGCTTGATCTAATAGAAAAATATTGTGGGGCAAGACTTACACATTCATCTATGAGAATAGGCGGGGTAATGCTTGATTTACCTGAAGGTTTTTTAGATGAACTTTTAGCATTTTGCAATAAATTTCCAAATGATATAAAAGATTATGAAGCCTTGCTTGATGATAATAGAATTTGGCGCGCAAGAACTGAAAATGTAGGAGTGGTAAGTAAAGAACAAGCGCTAAGTTGGGGTTGTAGCGGGGTTATGCTAAGAGGAAGTGGGATTGCTTATGATGTTAGAAAAGAAGAGCCTTATTTGCTTTATGATGAGGTAGATTTTGGCGTGCCTGTGGCTAAAATGGGTGATTCTTATGCAAGATATAAAGTTTATATGCAAGAATTTAGAGAAAGTTTAAAAATTTTAGTTCAATGTGCTAAGCTCTATCAAGATACTCCGCCTGAAATTTTATGCAATCATCCTGAGTATGTAAGTGCTTCAAAAGAGCAAATCATGACACAAAATTATTCGCTTATGCAACATTTTGTCCTAGTAACCCAAGGCTTAAAACCACCAAAAGGAGAGGTGTATGTGCCAACTGAAAGTCCAAAAGGCGAACTTGGGTTTTTTATTCACTCAGATGGTAGCGGTAGGCCATATAGATTAAGAGCTAGAACCCCAAGTTTTTTTCACTGTGCGTTTTTAGAAGAAATGCTTGTAGGATCATATTTGGCTGATGCGGTGGCGATTTTAGGGAGTATTAATATAGTTTTAGGTGAGATAGACCGATGAGACGCGTGGATTTAAGAAAAAGTCAAGATTTGTTTAAGGATTTAGAACAAATCATTCAAAATGCTTATATGGGTGAAGTTTTAGTGGTTTTGTTTGAAATAGGAGATTTTTCTAATGTAGAAAAAAGTTTTGCTTTCATAAAAGAGCAAAATTGTGAACTTTTAAATTCTTTAAAATTTAATCAAGTAGATTGGACTATAGTTTTTAAAAAGGTAGGACAATGAAATTAGCAAAATATCAAGAAGGCTTAAATGCTTTGTGTTTTGTGGATTTGCTTTCTTTAAAAAATCCTTCACTTTGTGCTAAGCTTAACAAAAGTAAAAATTACAATATTTCCTGTTTAGAAGATAAAAATTTAAAAGCAAGCTTTTATAAATGTGAGATTGCAAGTGTGCCTTTCGTGCTTGCATTACTTTGTAAGATGAGTTTGGATACTGAATTTAACGAGCTTGATGAGGGTTATTTAAGTGCTGAATCTTGCTTTGGTGAAGAAGAGGCTTTAGAGATTTTGGAATTTTTAAAAGAAGCAAAGTGTATTATTTTTGATGAAAATTTATACCAACATAAAGACTTTGAAAATATTAAGTATTTTTTAGAAAAACTTTGTCATAAATTTAATCTTTTGCTGATTTGCTCTAATGAAAATGAAGAAAATTTGTTAATACAAAATTCTTTTAGTGAACTTTTAGAACTTGATAATTTTGATGGAACTATCATCATGCAAGCACCTTTAAGGGATAAAAATTTGCATTGTTCTTCATCTTTTGCTTTGATTGCCAAGGTTAAGGATGAGGATAAAATTAATTTAAAAATAAACACTCAAGAATTTACAACTATAGTAAAAATCAATCATGATTTAAAAGGCACGGTGGCTTTGTTTGATTATGAAAGCGCTGGTTTTGCTTTTTCAAAAGCTCAAGTTAAGGTTATAAAATGAAAGTTATCATTAATGGTATAGAATGTGAGGCAAATGAGGGTGAGTATATCTTAAATGTCGCAAGAAAAAATGATATTTTCATTCCCGCAATTTGTTATTTAAATGGTTGTTCTCCAACACTTGCATGTCGTATGTGTATGGTAGAAGCTGATGGTAAAAAGGTTTATTCTTGTAATACTAAAGTTAAAGAAGGTATGGTAGTAGAGAGTGATTTGCCAAATTTATGGGATGAGCGTAATGCTATCATGCAAGCATATTGTATCAACCACCCTTTACAATGTGGGGTATGTGATAAATCTGGCGAATGTGAGCTTCAAAACTTTACACACAAAGCAAGAGTAAATGTGCAAAATTATTGGATTAAAGATACCCATAAAGAGCATAAAAAATGGGGCGAGATTAATTATGATCCAGCTTTATGTATAGTGTGTGAAAGATGTATTACAGTTTGTAAAGATAAGATAGGTGAAAGTGCTTTAAAAACTACTCCAAGAGGGGCAAATGCACCTGATGCAAGCTTTAAAGAAAGTATGAGTAAAGACGCGTTAGCGATTTGGACTAAATTTCAAAAGAGTTTAATTGCGCCAAGTAGTGGCGATATGCTTGATTGTTCTTTTTGTGGAGAATGTACAAGTGTATGTCCAACGGGAGCTTTGGTGGGTTCGGCTTTTCAATATACATCTAATGCTTGGGAATTAAAGAAAATTCCAGCTAGTAATCCACATTCTAGTGATTGTGAGTTGATGTATTATGATATTAAACAAACTAGTATTAATAATCAAAAAGAAAAAATTTATAGAGTGAGTAATGATTTTGCTTTTGCTACGCTAAATAAAGCTGCAAGATATGGTTTTAATACCCAAAATGAAGTTCAAGGTAAAGATGAAAAAGCTTTTGAAAAACTAGTAAATATGATAAAAAATGATGAAATAAAAAATATTTTATTTAATAGTTTTATTACTAATGAGGAAGCTTTAATCTTGCAAAATTTAAGTAAAAAATTTAATCTTAACCTTATAAACCATGAAGCTAAAAAATTCCAAGATTTCCTAGCTTGTTTTTATCAAAATGCAAATGCAATGTATAATGCAAATACAGATGATATTACTCAAAGTGATTTTTTAATCATCGTAGGTTCATTTTTACGCTATGATGCGCCAACGCTAGGATATAAAGTTAATAACGCTTTAGTGATGAATAAAGGTGCGGGACTATATTTTCATCCTATAAAAGATAAAGGTGTGGATAAATATTCTAAAAATTTCTTGCAGATTAATCATGATATTAAAGATAATGAAAATATTTTATTGTTTATCTTGCAAAAATTTGCTAAAGAGTTTCCACAAGATTTTAAAAATACATTAGAAAATGCGTATCATCAAGGCACTAAAGAAATAGAAGAAACTATTAATGAAGAAGTTATTGAAAAGATAGAAAAGCAAAATGAAAATGGTGAAACTATTATAGAAGAAGTTAAAAAGCTTGTGCCTAAAAAAATTAAAAAAAGCATAGAGGTGCAAAGATCAAATTATGCGAAAAATCTTGGCATAGATGAGGATATTTTAGAAACTTTGCTCGCAAAAAAGCAAAAATTTACACTTGTTATAGGAAGTGATTTTTACTATGACGAGCAAAGTGTAAAGCTAGCAAAACTTTGTGCTTTGGTGCAAAAATATACTGATTTTAAAGTCTTTTTAAATCCAACTTGTACCAATACTTTAGGCGTGAGTTTAATTTGTGATTTAAGTCAAGATTTTCAAGCGGGAAAAACACTAGGTTATAACGAAAAAGGCGATTTTACTTTTTCTTATGATGGGCATTTTGATCTTGCAAGTTCTAGTTTAAATCAACAAGAAGGTAGCTTTGTAAATTATGACAAAAGATTAGTTCCTACAAATGCAGCTTTAGAATTTAAAGGTTATTTTTTAAATGATTTAGCAAATGCTTTAGGTTTTGATGAGGAATTTACAATCAACTATACTAAATTTTTACCACAAAATAAAGGCTTTATGGCAATTGATTTTGATGAGTTGGAAAATCATTATGATAATGGTGAGGCAAATCATAGAGGCTATGAGCTTGATTTTTCTCATTTTGAGTTTGAAAAAACATTAAGCGTTCAAGAAATTAAAGAGCAAAATGAAGGAAATTTAACCTTATATCATGCAAATTGTATTCACCAGTTTTCAAAGCTTAGCAATAGAGCTTTTAATGAGGTTGGAGCTTTATTTTTATCGTCTGATTTAATGCAAAAATTTGATTTAAACCAAGATGATAGTGTTATTTTAAAAAATGAAAAAACTCAAATTGCTATAAGTGTAAAATGTGATGAATCTTTAGAAAATGGCGCGTATTTGGGGGATTATGATAGTAAGATTGATTATAAATCTTTATTTAATAATACTCGATATGCAAAAGTTTGGCTTGAAAAAGTAGGAGCTAAAATATGAGTGATATTACTTTTTTTATTATAGAAACAATTATCAAATGCGTGCTTGTTATAGCTATTTTTGCAACTTTAGCAGGCTTGGCAACTTATCTTGAAAGAAAGGCTTTGGCTTTATTTCATCGTCGTTTAGGGCCTGATATGGTAGGTCCTTTTGGATTGCTTCAAGTAGTTGCTGATATGATTAAGCTTTTTACTAAAGAAGATATTGTTCCAACTTATGCTCAAAAAGTGGTGTTTTTAATCGCTCCATTGATTGCAGCAATTTGTGCTTTTGTGGCAATTGCGGCTATACCTATTTTTCCTGAGTTTACTTTATTTGGTAGAGTGATTCGTCCTATTATCGCTGATATTAATGTGGCCTTGTTATTTGTCATAGGTATGGGCGGGGTTAGTTTTTATGCGATTTTTTTAGGAGGTTTGGCTAGTAATAATAAATGGTCATTGCTAGGCGGGGCAAGAGGGCTTGTTTCTATCATTTCTTATGAGAGTGTTGCAGGACTTTCTTTGGTGTGTGTTGTAATGCTTGTTGGATCTTTGTCTTTAGTAGATATTAATAATTATCAAAGTGAAGGCATACTTTCTTGGCTTATTTTTAAACAACCTTTAGCTTTTATTTTATTTGTAATAGCCATTTTTATAGAAACCAATAGAACTCCACTTTGTTTAAGCGAAAACGAAACTGAACTTGTTTCAGGTTATGGCACTGAATATAGTGGGCTTAGATGGGGTATGTTTTTTATCGGAGAATATACAGCCATGATAACAGGAGCGATTATGATATCGCTTTTATTTTTGGGTGGATTTAATGATTTTTGGATTATACCAGGGGCTATTATGATGCTTTTGAAAGTGTCTTTTGTGTTCTTTTGGTATTTTTGGGCTAGAGGGGCTTTTCCGCAACTGCGTCCTGATCAAGTAATGAGAATGTGTTATTTGATTTTAATTCCTTTAGCGGTTTTAAATTTATTAATTAGTGCTTTAGTACTTGTGATATAGGAAAAACAATGAAAAAAGGTTATTTTAAAGTAGATTTTGAGCGTAAAAATCCTCAAAATGCTTATGAAAAATTCATACAAGTAATCAAGCGTTCTTTAAATACAGAACTTTTTGTAGGTTTGTTTGTCGTATTAAGAGAAATGTTTAAAAAAAATAATAGTGCAACGATTAAATACCCTATGGAAAAAGTTGCTTTAGATAATCGCTACCGTGCGGTACATCGTTTGATGCGTTTTATTGAAAGTGAAAATGAATGTTGTATTGGTTGTGGCTTGTGCGAAAAAATTTGCATTAGTAATTGCATAAGAATGGAAACAAGTTTAAGCGAAGATGGACGTAAAAAGGTTGAAAATTATAGTATCAATTTAGGACGTTGTATTTATTGTGGCTTTTGCGCTGATGTTTGTCCTGAACTTGCTATTGTGCATGGCAAAGAGTATGAAAATGCAGCAGAGCAAAGATCGTATTTTGGTCAAAAGGAAGATTTTTTAACTCCTATCGATGAGCTTAAAAATCAAGTAGTATTTGAAGGAAGTGGTAGTTTAAGAAAAGATGCTGATGATTTAGTAAAGAAAACTCCAAATTATTATGAGATAGATTTGCAAAGACAGCAAGATACCCCAAAGGAAGAAAATGTTTGAAACGATAGCTTTTTGTTTGTTAAGTGTTTTGGTATTGGGATTTTTTCTAATTAGCGTTTTAAGTACTAGTGTACTTTATGCTATTAGTTCTTTGGCTGCGGCTATGGTGTTTTTGAGCGGATTTTATTTTTTACTTAATGCTGAATTTATTGGAGCGATTCAAATTATCGTTTATAGTGGGGCTATTTTAGGTCTTTATAGTTTTGCTATGATGTTTTTTGATGCTTCGATAAAAGTAAAGGAAGGTCTAAAAGGTAAAAGAGTATTTATTTTTGCTGTGATTTTTAGTGCTATTTTGTTAATTAGTATTATTATGGGCTATAACTTTGGTTTAAATGAAACTAGTGAAGTTTATGATCTTGATTCAACTCAGCAAATAGGTTTTACTTTATTTACAAAATACATGCTCGCTTTTGAATTTATGGCAATTTTACTTTTAATAGCTTTAATTTGCGCTATAGCACTTACTCAAAAAAATATAAAAAAGGATGAGCAATGATGTTAGAAAAATACTACATTGTGGCTATTTTAATGTTTATCATTGGTCTAATAGGTATTATAAAACGCCAAAATTTAATTATGCTTTTTATTTCAAGTGAAATTTTATTAAACGCTGCTAATTTGGCCTTAGTTACAGCAGGAGTTTCTCATAAAGATATTGAAGGACAAATTTTTGCTTTATTTGTAATGGGGGTTGCAGCTTGTGAAGTAGCTGTTGGGATAGCACTTTGTGTTTTATGGTATAGAAAAACAGGAACACTAGAGCTTAGTTCTTTAGCTGAAAAAGGAGAGTTAAAATGCAAAATTTAGCTTTAATTGCACTTTTTTCTCCTTTAGTTTCGGCCATTGTTTTAGGTATTTTTGCTTTTAGTGCTAAGAAAATTATTTTAGGTTATTTAGCTTCTTTATTTATAGCTTTTTCGGCACTTGCTTCAATTATTTTATTAAGCAATGGAGTGCATTTTAATTTTGAACTTGGTACTTGGATATCTTTGGTAGATGTTAGTTTTGGTTTTAAAATAGACTCTATTACTTTAATTATGATGAATGTAGTAAGTATAGTTGCTACTTTTGTGCATTTATATAGTATATTTTATATGGAACACGATGAAGGGTTTAATCGCTATTTTAGTTATTTAGGGCTTTTTGTTTTTTCTATGATGTTCTTGATTATGAGTGATAATTTCTTAGGACTTTTCATAGGTTGGGAGGGCGTTGGACTTTGCTCATGGCTTTTGATAGGTTTTTGGTATCATAATGAAAAATATACCTTTGCTGCTAATGAAGCATTTATCATGAATAGAATTGCAGATTTGGCTTTGCTTTTAGGAATTTTCTTAATTTATATAGAGTTCAATTCTTTAAAATACGATGAGTTTTTTACCCTTTTATCTTTAGGGCATGAAAATGATATGATTTTGATTTTAATAGCACTTTTACTTTTTGTGGGCGCTATGGGTAAATCAGCACAATTTCCTTTCCATACTTGGCTTGCTGATGCTATGGCAGGACCTACACCAGTTTCAGCGCTAATCCATGCTGCAACTATGGTTACTGCGGGAGTTTATTTGGTGATTCGTGCTGGAGAGCTTTATTTGCAAGTCCCTGAAGTAGGGTATTTTATCGCTATACTTGGAGCTTTTGTAGCGCTTTTTGCCGCTTCTATGGCTATGGTGGCTAAAGATTTAAAGAGAATTATTGCTTATTCAACGCTTTCTCAACTTGGGTATATGTTTGTAGCAGCAGGTCTTGGGGCTTATGCTATAGCTTTATTTCATCTAGCAACCCATGCATTTTTTAAATCTTTATTGTTCTTAGGTGCAGGTAATGTTATGCATGCGATGAATGATAAGCTTGATATTAGCAAGATGGGTGGACTTTATAAAAGTATGCGTTTTAGTGCTATTTTAATGCTTATAGGTTCTTTAGCTTTAGCAGGAATTTATCCTTTTGCAGGATTTTTCTCTAAAGATTTAATTTTAGGATTTTCTTTTATAAGTCATCATCATGGAATTTTCTTGGTACTTTTAATAGCAGCTTTTATGACAGCTTTTTATAGTTTTAGACTTTTAATGCTTGTATTTTTTACTCCAAAAAGACATGAAGAACATCCTCATGAAGCTAGTAAAATAGCTTTACTTGCGATGAGTCCTTTGGCTTTGCTTGCTATTGTTGCAGGATTTTTTGAGCATAGCTTTATGGAGTTTGTAAGTAAAAATTTAGCTTTTATTGATGGGCAAAATTCTTTAGTTATGATGCTTGCAAGTGCTGCTGCAGTGCTTGGAGTGCTTTTGGCTATCATGGCTTATTGGAAAAATTGGTTTAAACCATCACTTTCTAAAACAAGTATTTATAAGATTTTGTTTAATGAATACTATATACCAAGGTTTTATCATCAATTTATTGTTAGTAAATATGCTTTATTTTGTGAATTTTTAAGAAAAAGCGATAAAGAAATTTTAGATACTTTGGTAGATAGTGTTGCATTTTTCCTTAAAACTTTTGCTAGGACTCTTAGTATAGGTAAGGATTATTCTTTGGTTTTAAGAATCGCAGTGTTGGCTTTTGTATGTTTATTTTGTTTAGCGTTGGCGGTGTAGAATGCTTAGTTTATTAATGTTATTTCCATTTTTTGCAGCTTTTATAGCTTTGTTTTTGCAAAAAGAAGATAGCAAGTCTTTTGCTATTTTAGTTAGCTTTTTGATTTTAGTTTTTAATGTTTTTTTATTGTTTAATTATTATAATGGCATAGCTTATGAGTTTAGTTTAAATTCTTTAATAGTTAATTTTCATATCGGTGTAGATGCTATAGCGCTTTACTTGATGTTGCTTTGTTCTATTATGATTTTTTTATCTTTTATATGTTTGGATATTCAAGATAAAAGTGTTGTTGTAAGTATATTTTTATTGCAATTTTGTATTATAGGACTTTTTGCTTCATTGGATGCTTTATTGTTTTATGTATTTTGGGAGTTTTCTCTTATACCTCTTATTTATTTAATAGGCAGATATTCAGATAATTATAAAGCAGGGATTAAATTTTTCATTTATGCATTTTGCGGTTCTATGCTCATGCTTTTAGCGATTATTTATGTAGGATTTTTGTATTATCAAAGTTTTGGGTATTGGAGTTTTGATTTACTTGCTTGGTATAAGAGTGAATTTTTCATACCTGAAAGTGTGCAAAATTTAATCTTTATAGGATTTTTTATCGCTTTTGCGATTAAAAGTCCTTTGTTTCCTTTCCACACTTGGGCGCCAAAAGTTTATGCAAAAAGTCCGACTTTAGTATCTGTAATGCTTGTTAGTTTTAAAATGGCTCCTTTTGGATTTTTAAGATTTATCTTGCCTTTAACACCTGATACTTTAAATCATTATTATTCTTTACTTGCTATTTTATGTATAGTTGGAATTTTATATGCAGCTTTAATTGCTTTTAAAACCAAAGATTTAAAAGAATTAATTGCTTATAGCTCAATTTCGCATTTGGGTGTGGTGATTTTGGGTATTGTGACTTTTACTTATAATGGGGTTAGTGGTTCTGTATTTTACATGTTTGCACATGGTATAGTAACGGGTGGTTTGTTTTTGGCTGCTTATATGCTTTATAAAAGATATCATACTTTTGATTTAGACTTTTATAAAAATTTAGCTAAAACAGCTCCATTATTTAGCTTTTTCTTTGCGGTGTTATTATTTTCATCTATTTCACTGCCTTTGACTATTTCTTTTGTAGGTGAGTTTTTAATTTTACAAGGCATAGCAAGTGTGAATTTGTGGTATGCATTATTTGCAGGTGGTGTGATTATTTTAGGGGCTATTTACATGTTAAATATTTATAGAAATATGTTTTTTGCCACTAGTGAAGAAAAAATGGAGAAATTAATATTAAAAAAAGGTGAAATTTTTGTTTTGGGTATTTTAAGTGCCTTGGTAATTTATTTAGGGATAGCTCCAAGTGCTATGCTTGATGAAATTGCTTTGAATGTAAATAGCATTCTTGAAGTTATGCAAACAAGAAATATTGCAATAGAAAATCAAAAAATCATAGATGATATAAGAGGTTTTTAATGAGTGGCTTTAGTTTAGAAAAATTCAATTTTGTATTATTATTTCCTGTGTTATCATTGCTTTTTTGGGCTATTGTTTTGCTTTTATTGGATGCATTTAAAAAACTTTCTAGAAATTTTTATATAGGAGCAAGTGTTATAGCTTTATTTAGTGCTTTGTGTTTTTTATTGCTTTATAATGGCTTTGTTTTAGATAATTCTCATGCCTTTTTTGGTTTATTTGTAAGTGATAATTATGCAATTTTTGCTCAAATAGTTATTTTAGTTTTTTCAATGCTTTATTTATTAATGGATAAAGATGAGCAAAAGGCAGAGTTTTTTTCTTTGTTTTTATTTATGATTGCTTCTTTGATATTGATGATATCAAGCACTAATTTAATTGTAATTTTCCTAGCTTTAGAAGGTTCTTCTTTAGCTCTTTATACGTTAATAGCGCTAAGAGGAACTCATAATGCTATTAGCTCTAGTATAAAGTACTTTACTTTAGCTGCAGTAGGCGCTGGGTTTTTTGTCTTTGCTTGTGCTTTTGTATATTTAAAAACAAAATCTTTGGATTTAGATAATCTATTGTATTCTGAATATATTTCAGATCCTATCTTGCTTTGTGCTGGGGTAATGTTTTTAGTTATTGTTGGAGTAAAACTTTCTATTGCACCTTTTCATTTTTGGTTAAAAGATGTGTATTGTGGAGTGCATACAAATTTTATAGCATTTATATCTATAGTACCAAAAATAGCTATGATAATAGTAGTTTTAAGAATTTTTTCTGCTTTGGGCGGTGGAGTAAAATTTGAATACATAGTAGCATTACTAGCAATTTTTTCTATGCTTGTTGTAAGTATAGTAGCTTTAATCCAAAAAGATGTGAAAAAAATGCTAGCATATAGTTCTATTACTCATTCTTCTTTTATATTAGCAGTTATTGTTTCTAGTATGAGTGTGAGTTCTCAAGGAGATGGGACTTCTTATTTGCTTTCAATTTTTGCTTTGTTTGTGTATTGGATATCTTTTGCTTTTGCAAATTATGGAATTTTTTTGATATTGAGTTTATTTCAAAAAAGTTCATTTGAGAGTTTTTCGGGCTTGTTTAATCAAAGACCAGTATTGTCTATAATGCTAGCTATATTCATTTTGTGTATAGCAGGTATTCCGCCTTTTGGTATTTTTTGGGGTAAAATTTTAATTTTAGCTTCTATTTTAAACTCAGGCTATTATGTACTTATATTTGCTATAGCTTTAAGTTCTATGATTATGCTTTATGCTTATTTAAAAATTTTAATTTATGTTTTTTTCAAAAAGGCTCAAATCATAGAAAGTGCAAACTTAGATGTAAAACAAAAGATTATTTTATGCTTGTGTTTGATTGGAAGTGTTTCTTGCGTGTTTTTGCTTTTGTAAAATAATATTGCTATAATCACGCTTATGATAAGGGTTTTATTTTTATTTTTATTAAGTATAACTTATACATTTTCTTTTGAAATTATTGTTAATAAAGGGGAAGAGCATAAACGCCCTTTTACGCTTTTGCATTTAAAAGATGATAAGGATTTTACTTGCAAAAGTGTTTTTGAATTTGAAAAAACCCATTTTGAGTGCAATGTTTTAGGTGTTAGCAATATGCAGTTTCAAAATAAAGAATTTGATGATTTTACGATTTATTTTGAAAAGCACCAAACTTTTTTGACAATCAAAATCTATCCTAAAATTTTAGCTAAGATGTTTAATTATTCTCAAGATATTTTTAATGCTAAAGAAATTCAAAGTCAAAGTGAAGATGCTTCTAAGCATTTTGTATTTATTTTTACCAAAGATTTAAGGTATTATAAACCTAGCGATGGGCTTGATTTTGATATTTATTTTGATGATGCATTAATGCCTTATATTGGAGCATTAGATTTAAATTCTAATCCTATGGAAACTTCAAAAAGTGCAGATTTTAACGCTTATTTTAGTATAAAACAAGAATATGAAGCAAAAAAATATGATCAGGTTTTAAGGGATGCAACTAGCGCTATTAAGCGTTATAAGGGTAGTGTATTTATGAATGAATTTGAGCTTTATAAATTAAGAGCTCAAAATAAACTATACACTTATGAACTTGATAAAGACCAGGTAATTTTAGAGCAAATGTTAGATGATGCTAAAAGATGGGTAAGAACTTATATTAACGATAAAGATTATACAGAAGTGATGTATATTATGATGAGAGTTTATATGGGTTTATCGCAAAGATCTAATGTTGAATATATTATAGATACTTTAAATACTGAACACAAAGGCGATAAATATACTATAATGGCTTTACTTGATTATGCAGATTATTTGTATCATTTGGGTAAAAAAAATACCGCAAATAATATTTATCAAGATGTGTATTATTCTACTCCAAATGCAGATTTAGCCAGTAGAGCTGCTTTATTTTTATCAAAAAATCATCTAGAGGCAAAAAATATAAAAGAAGCCAAAGAATTAGCAAATAAAATTTTAGAATCAAACCCTGAATTTTTCATGAGCGATTTGGAAAATTCTTTATTATTAGCAAAAGCTTTTGCTAATAATAGGGTTTATGATTTAAGTTCTAAAATTTATGAATATATTTTTACGCATTTAACCAAGGTAGATAAAGAATATGAAAGAGTATTAAAAGATCTTGCCTTGTCTTTATTAAATGCAAATGAGCATATTAAAGCTCAAAAATATTTAGATCTTTATGCAGAAGATTTTCCTTTGGGTGAATATGTGAGTTTAATTAAAGAAGCACAAGATAAAAACTTTTTATATTTAAAAGATGCTAATGCAAGCTTTTTGCATCAAAAATATGAAGAAATTATGAAAAAATACGCTGGAGAAATTTCTAGTAAGGCGCTGTTTGATAATGTCAAATTATATTTTCAAGAAAAAAATTATGAAAAGGTTATAAGTTATCAAAAAGACATTGAAAAATACTCCAATAAAGAAGTAAAAAATCTTTTAGAACAAGCTGCTATTTTGGTTTTAGAGCAAAGATTAAAAAATGATGAGTGTTTGGCTGCTATTAAAATATATGATGATTTTAAAGCTTATAATATAGGAGGCAAAATACAAAATAAAAAACAAATGCTTGAGTGTTTTAAACGCACAACGCGCATAGAAGAAGCTAAAAAATACATAGTGGAAAATGAAAACGATGATATTATCTTTTATAAGCTTCAAAGTGCTGATTTAGCTCTTAAAGATAAACGCTATAACTTTGTTATAAAAACAATTAACGATATTTTAAACACAAGAACGATTATTAGCGATAATGAAAAATTTGAAGCAAATTATATTAAATTTTTTGCCGAACTTAGATTGCAAGATTATAATGCCATGATAAGAACTTTACAAAAACTAGAGCAATTTCCTATGAATTATCGTATGGTGGAATTATATTATGAGTTTTTGCGTTATTGTGAAAAAAATAATTTTCTAACCAGCATTTTAACTTATGCTCCAAAGGCTATTGACTATCAAAATTTAAAAGGGGTGAATCTTTTTAGTCCTGATTTAGAATTTATCTATATCAAAGCTTTAAAACAAAACAATCAAGCCCAACAAGCTTTAACTTTGTTTAAAGACTTACTTGCTAATCCTTTAAAAGATGATGAGCGTGCAAGAGCTTTTTATATGCAAAGTAATGTATATGAAGATTTAAAAGATGTGCAAAATCAAAAGCAAAGTTTGCAAAATTGTATAGATATTAATGCAACAAGCAATTGGCAAAATTTATGTAAAGACAAATTAAATGTCTTAAACACTCAGCCTTGATATTTTTTTAAAATATAAGCTTTTAAATTTTCATAAGCGTTTTGAAAATCTAAAATTTCTTTATTGAATTTTTTATTAAAAGTTCTTTGTCTTTTGGCAAGTTGTCTTGTGTGGATGATGATGAGCTCTTCAAGCTCATTTAAATTTATTTTTTTATCTAAAAACTCTTTGCATTCTTTTAAACCTATGGAATTTAGTGCTTTTAAATTATGATCATAATTATCAAATAACATTTTAGCTTCATCTACTAAACCCTCATTTAGCATATTTTTAGTGCGCTTAATAATGCGTTTTTCTAAAAGATCTTTTTGCCAAGAAATTTCAAAAATATCAAGTTTTTTAATCAAAGCTTCTTGTTTGGTTTCTTTTAAAACTTCACTTGGAATTTTATTAGTTTGCTCATAAATTCCAAGCCATTTTTTCAAACGATAAGTATCGTTTTTTTCTATTTTTACTTGTGGATCAATTTTTGTCATTAAATGATAAATTTCATCGTTACTTAGTGCGCTTTGGCTTTCTTTGAAATTTTCACTCAAGCCATCCATTAAAGCTTTTAAATAAAAGCTAGTTCCACCTGTAATAATAAGCATTTGATTATTTTTTTTGGCAAAAGCCTTTGCTTTTTTGTATTCTTCAAAAAACAAAGCGATGTTAAAATGCTCATTGACATTTAATAAATTTATGCCAAAATAATCAAGCTCGTCTAAGGTTTTTTGCTCTGTTTTGGCTGAAGCGATGTTGATTTGTTTATACACGCAAAGACTATCAAGGCTTAAAATACTTGCATTAAATTCATAGGCTAGTTTATTAGCAAGTTCTGTTTTGCCACTTGCGGTAGTTCCAATGAGTGCAAATTCAAAAAACATCGTAAAAATATCCTAAATTTAAAATTATTTTAGTAAAATCATAACAAAAATATATTATAAAGAGAAAAAATGCCTATATTAAAAGAAAAATTGAAAGATATTTTAGATTTGATAGTTTTTAAGCATTCTATTTTTGCTTTACCTTTTTTATTCACTTCAATGATTGTGGCTTCTGTTATTTTAAATGATAGCACTTGGTTTGGCTTTAAGGCTTTATTTTTGGGTGTTATTTGTGCAGTGAGTGCAAGAAATTTTGCAATGGCGATTAATCGTTTGATGGATGAGGATATTGACAAAAATAATCCAAGGTGTGCAAATAGACCTAATATCGATGGGCGTATAGGTAAAACTAGTATTTTACTTTTTATTATTTTAAATGCTATTGTTTTTGTTTTGGCAAGTTATTTTATTAATAAGCTAGCTTTTGCTCTTTCCTTGCCGGTATTATTTATTTTAGCTATTTATTCAACCTTTAAAAGATTTTCATCTTTAGCACATTTAGTATTAGGATTTTGCCTAGGACTTGCTCCTATTGCAGGTAGCATTGTAGTTTTGGGAAGTATTGAAATTTATAGTGTGATTTTGTGTTTGGGTGTTACTTTTTGGACAGCTGGTTTTGATTTGCTTTATGCTTTGCAAGATATGGAATATGATAAAAAAACAGGCTTGTACTCTATACCTGCTAAATTTGGACTCGAAGCAACCTTATTTATCTCAGCGTTTTGCCATGTTTTAGCAGTACTTTTTTGGCTTTTATTTGTTTGGGTGGCTCCAACGGGAAATATTGCCTTTTTAGGGGTGATAATTAGTGCGATTATTTTATTTTTTGAGCACCGCATAGTTAGAAAGAATTTTGCAAAAATCGATAAAGCATTTTTTACTTTAAATGGGTATTTAAGTATAGTGTTTTTTATATTTATTTGGGTTGATCTTTTATGGAGATAAATTTTTTTAAAAGTTCGTTAGAGCTTGAGTTTGAAGAGAGTAAAGAAAGATATGAAGAGTTTTTGCAAGAATATCTTTCAAGCAATAATTATGTCAATTTAAGCAAATGGAAAAAGCTTGCCTCAAGAGTGGAATTTAGTGAGGGTGAGCAAATTATTTTTGATTTGCTTATGGATTTAAAGCAAGAATTGTATTTGATAAAAAATGATATCAATAAAACAAAATTATTTACAGATTTAAAATATAAAGCTTTTGTGGTAGGTGTAAATTTTGCACACATTCAATTTAAAGAAAAGTGTTTGACTCAAGATGAGGAATATTATGCAAGATTTGAGTTAAATGGTCAAAAAATTAGTATTTTTTTTAAAGCTTTAAATGAAAATGAGGCAAAAATCACACAAATAAAAGCAGAAGATGAGCTTGTGTATGATAATTTTGTGGCAAATATGCAAAGAGCGATGATTAAGATTTTAAAGGAGCAAGAAAATGGGTAGTGATTTATTATTGTGGCTTGTGGTAGCTTTATTAATTTTTGCTATGTTTGCTTATATGATGATAAAAGAAAAAGAAAGTATTGCTAAGATTAACGAGCTTGGTAAGATGATAGAAGATTTAAATAAGCAATATCATTATTTAAAAAAAGAAAGTTTAGATGAACAAGAGCAAGAAAAAGAAGAAATAGACACTGAAGCCATTAAAGAAGAGCTAAAAGAAGAACTTTTGCAGGTATTAGAACAAAAAATTAATCAAAATATCATTCCTATTTTAAGTGCTTTAAAAGAAGTAGAAGAGGTGATTGAAGAATTTCAAAGTGAGCAAAAAAATCGTTTATTAAATTTAGAACAAAAAACTCAAAGTATTACAAAATTAAGCCCAAGCTATGATAATGAAGAACAAAAGGTAATAGAGCTTTTTAATCAAAAAAAATCCATTGAGCAAATTGCCAAAGATTTGCGTATAGGTATGGGTAGAGTTGAGCTTATTTTGAAATTTAATAAATTATTATAAAGGCCTTTGATGTTGGTAGATAGTTATGGAAGAGTGATTGATTATTTAAGAATTTCAGTAACACAAAGATGTAATTTTCGTTGCCTTTATTGTATGCCAAAAACTCCATTTGAATGGAATGCTAAGGAAAATCTTTTATCATTTGAAGAACTTTTTATGTTTGTTAAAGTTTGCATTGATGAAGGCGTTAAAAAAATTCGTATTACAGGTGGTGAGCCTTTAGTAAGAAAAGATTTGCATAAATTTATTGCTATGATTAGTGAGTATAAGCAGGATATAGACTTAGCACTTACTACTAATGCTTCTTTGTTAAAACAACAAGCAAAAGATTTAAGACAGGCAGGTTTAAAAAGAATTAATATCTCTTTAGATACCTTAAAAGAAGAAGTGGCTTTTAAGTTAGCCCAAAAAAATATACTTAAAGATGTATTAAATGGTATTAATGAGGCTTTAGAATTAGGCTTTAATATTAAATTTAACACCGTAGCTCTTAAAGGGATTAATGATAGTGAATTTATCGATCTTTTAGAATTTGCCAAAGCACGCAAAAGCCAAATTCGCTTTATAGAATTTATGGAAAATTATCATGCTTATGGAGATTTAAAAGGCTTAAAATCAGCAGAAATTTTAAATATTATTACTCAAAAATATTCTTTTAAACAAGGACAAAAAAGTCCAAATGCA
Source organism: Campylobacter sp. IFREMER_LSEM_CL2256 (assembly GCF_025771645.1). Lineage (NCBI taxonomy): Bacteria > Pseudomonadati > Campylobacterota > Epsilonproteobacteria > Campylobacterales > Campylobacteraceae > Campylobacter > Campylobacter sp. IFREMER_LSEM_CL2256. The sequence continues at coordinate 86,489 of NZ_JAKMQQ010000004.1, read as the reverse complement.
CCTGCGACTATTTATGAGCTTGAAGATGGGTATGAGTTTGGCATTATTGATCCACATAGCCATGATTTTTGTGATAGTTGCAACCGTATAAGACTTTCAGCTGAAGGGCTTTTAATACCTTGTTTGTATTATGATGAGGCTTTAAGCATTAAAAAAGCTATACGCAATAAAGACATAGCAGGTGCTTGTGAGGTTTTAAAAACCGTGATAAAAAATAAATCAGAAAAAAATAGATGGGCTGAAAATGAGGCTAATCAAAGTTCTACAAGAGCCTTTTATCAAACAGGTGGATAATGGAAGTTGTTGAAACTTTTTTAAGCTTGCAGGGTGAGGGAAAATATAGTGGAAATTTAGCTGTATTTGTAAGGTTTGCTGGGTGTAATTTTAACTGTATAGGCTTTGGAGTAAAAAAAGAAAAAGATTCTAAAATACTTTTGGGCTGTGATACTATAAGAGCTGTTTTTACCAAAGAATTTAAAACTTGTTATAAAGCCTATACTTCAGCAAAGCTTTTTGATGAGGTTTTAAAGTTAGCAAATTCACGCAAAGTTATAGTTGTCATTACCGGTGGTGAGCCTTTATTAAATTATCAAAATAAAGATTTTTTGTGTTTTATAAATTTGCTTTTAGAAAATGACTTTAAAGTGCATTTTGAAACCAATGCAAGCATTGAAATTGATTTTGAAAAATATCCTTTGTATAAAAAATGTTATTTTGCTTTGGGTGTAAAGCTTAGCAATAGTGGTGTAAAAAAAGAAAAAAGGATTAATGAAAAAGCATTGAAAGCTTTTAAATATTATGCTAAAGATAGTTTTTATAAATTTGTTTTAGATAAGGATTTTTTACAAGAAAGTAAAGCCTTAGGCGAAATTAATGAAATTTTACAAATTTGTGAAAATGAGGTATTTTGCATGCCTATGGGGTCAAGTGAAGAAGAAATTTCTAAAAATGCCTTAAGCGTTGCTGAATTTTGTATAAAAAATGGATATAATTACTCCGATAGATTGCATATTAGAATTTGGGGAGATAAAGAAGGCGTATGATTATTAGAAAAATGTTTGAATTTGAAAATGCTCATATTGTTAGATTTTGTAGCTCCAAGCGATGTAAAACAAGCATACATGGACACTCTTATAAGGTAGAAATTTTACTTGAGAGTAAATACCTTGACAATGCGGGAATGGTATATGATTTTGGTTTGTTAAAAGATGAGATAAAACAAATTATTGATAGTTTTGACCATGCTATTACGCTTTTTAAAGATGATGATAAAGTTTATTTAGAAGATATGAAAAAACACTCACAAAGATGGGTAAGTTTACCTGTGAATGTAAGTGCAGAAAATTTTGTACGCATATTTTTTGTACTGATAGATACTTTGCTTTTAAAGACTAAGATGGTCAATGGCGAGCAAGGTGTTAGCTTAAAAAGTATTATTGTGCATGAAACAAGAACAGGCTATGCACAAGGTTTTAGAGAAGATGCTTATAGTGAGTTTTTGCCAAAGATAAATCTAACAGATATTGAATTTTCACAAGCTATAAGCGATGAATGGAAAGATAAAGATTTTTTTAAAAAACTTCAAGATTCAAATTTTGTTTTTGTCAATCAAAAGGAGGTATGATGAAAAAGGTTTTATTGATTGTGCCATTGTTGTTTTTTATTGCTTGCTCAAGTCAAGAAGATACAAACGTAAAAAAAGAGGTGCAGACTGAGCAAGTTCAAATTGAGCAAAGTGATTCTAATGTTATTATAGATGATGATACGCTTCCTATACCTGTAGATGATGATATCAAAGATGAAAATAACACACAAGGACAGTGATGGATCAAAGTTATGAGTTTTTTTTAGCATTGCATGTATATAGTTTATACGCAAATGGCTTTTTAATGTTGTTTTATTTGTATTTAACTCAAAGTAGTTTTTCGCAAGAGTTTATTTTTATAAAAAGAATTCGCCTATTTTTGCCAATTTATTATTTATTTTTAGCAATTACACTTTTTACAGGAAGTTTGCTTTGGGCTTTAAAGCATTTTGAGCTAAATTTATACATGCTTTCTATGTGGTTTTGTTGGATTTTTATCTTTGCTTTGGCTATTTATCAATTTGTTTTATTTAAAAAAGCAAGATTGTTCAAACGTTATGCTAAATTTAGATTTTTAAGCTTTTTTATTTTGTGTTCGGGTATATTTTTACTTTTTGTGCCTTATTTGCTTCAAAGGTTTTATTTTTAATGCGATTTTTATATCACCCACAAAGTGGTGCTTTAAATTTAGAGCTAGAAAATGAAGCTTTCTTGCATTTAAAAGCTAGAAGAATTAAAGTAGGCGATAAAATCATATTAAAAAATTTAAAAGATTTTTTTGCTTATACTTACGAATGCATAGAGTTTTCTAGACGCTCATGTGCATTAAATTTACTTGATAAAAAAGAAGAAAAACAAGAATTAAAAACGCATTTACATTTAGCTTTAGCAGTGATTGATCCAAAGATTATAGAAAAAACCTTACCTTTTTTAAATGAGCTTGGAGTAGCAAAGCTTTCTTTTGTGTATATGGATTATTCACAAAAGAATTTTAAATTAGATTTTAAAAGAATGGAAAAGATTCTTATAGAATCATCCCAGCAATGCGGTCGTGCCTCTTTAATGGAGCTTGAAAGCTTTGGTGATTTTAAAAAATTTCAGCAAGTTTATAAAAATATTGTTTTAATAGACTTTGAAGGTGAAGATTTGATGAGATTTGAACCTAGTGAGCATGTGTTTTTAATAGGCGCTGAAGGTGGATTTTCGCAAAAAGAAAGAGGGGAGAATGTAAAAAAAGCAAAATTACAGGCTGATTTTATACTTAAAGCGCAAACAGCTTTAATAGGGGTTGCTTCAAAATTCATAATTTAAAAACACGCTTAAATTTAGCTATTTTTTATATAAAAATTTATATAATTACGCCTTAATGTTTTGAAAAAGGATAAACAATGAAAAAAGAAATTCACCCAGAATATGTAGAATGCAAAGTTAGTTGTGCTTGTGGAAATTCTTTTACTACTAAGTCAAATAAACCAGAAATTAAAGTTGATATTTGCTCAAGCTGCCATCCATTTTTTACGGGTAGTGAAAAAATCGTAGATGCTGCGGGTCGTGTAGAGAAATTTAAGAAAAAATACGCAATGCAATAATGTTATATTTTATTCCTACGCCCATAGGAAATTTAAACGATATTTCTTTTCATTCTTTAGAAATTTTACAAAAATGCAAACTCTTTTTATGCGAAGATACGAGAGTTTGCAAATCCTTAGTTCATCTCCTTAATGAAAAATTTAATTTAGAAATAAAACCTGATAAATATCTAGCCTTACATACCCATAATGAAAAAGATTTTTTAGCAAAAATAGATGATGATTTTTTTAAACAAGATGTTGCATATTTGAGTGATGCGGGTATGCCAGGTATTAGCGATCCGGGGCAATTTTTAATTGAATATGCCATTAAAAATAATATTAATTATGAAGTCTTGGCAGGGTCAAATGCTGCTTTACTTGCATTAGTTTCAAGTGCATTTTGTAAAAAAGAATTTATTTTTATGGGTTTTTTGGCTAATAAAAATCCTCAAAGACAAAAAGATATTGAAAATTTAATGCTTAATCCTTATCCTAGTATAGTCTATGAAGCACCCACTAGGATATTTAATTTAGTAGAAGAAATTAGCAAAATTGATCCTTTAAGAGAAATTTTTATCATAAAAGAAGCAACAAAGAAATTTGAAGCCAAATTTAGAGCAAATGCCTTAGAAGCTTTAGAAAAATTAAAAACAATGGACTTGCGTGGTGAATGGTGTGTAGTCGTAAGTGCTAAAGAAAAGCAATTTCACCAAAATACCTTGTGTGAGCAAGATATTTATGAACTTGATTTGCCTTTAAAAACAAAGGCAAAGCTTCTTTCAAAAATCAATGCGAAATCTCCAAAAGAAAATTATCAAAAACTGCTTTTAAGTTGAATTTGGTTATTATTTAAAAATGATAGTTTATGGTAAGCAAGTGTTTTTTTATATCTTAGAAAAGCACAAAGAAAAAATTAAAGAAATTTATTTAGCAAAAGAATGTGAAAAAGCTGATTTTTCAAAAATAGCAAAGGCATCAAAAAAAATTAAAAAACTTGATTTTAAGGCCGCGCAAAGTTTGGCAAGAGGTGGAAATCATCAAGGTTTTTTAATGGAAATTGATGATTTTGAATTTAGCTCTTTTGAGAGTTTAAAAGAAAAAGATTTTATAGTTATTTTATATAATATTAGCGATGTTGGAAATATAGGCGCTATCGTGCGTAGTGCTTATGCTTTGGGTGCTGATGGGATTATTTTGGTAGCTAAAAGTGTGGCTATGGATGGAGTTATTCGTGCAAGTAGTGGCGCGGCTTTAGATATGAAAATAGTTTTAAATGATGATATTTTAAGCATGATAAATGAATTAAAACAAAAAGGTTTTTATATCTATGCTAGTGCAAGCGGAGGTAGTGATATACATACTATCAAGGCCAAAAATAAAAAAGTTTTGATTATGGGAAGTGAGGGTTTTGGTATAGCACCAAAGGTGCTTAAAAAATGCGATGAATGTGTAGGGATAAAAATGCACAATGATTTTGATAGTTTAAATGTTAGTGCAGCATTTGCAATACTTTGCGATAGGATGAAAAATGGATAGTTGGAAAAAATTAGAAGATTTAAATTTATTAGAAGTTCAAAAAAGAACACAAATAGAAATAACTTGTCTTGAATATATTATTAAAAAAGATTTTAAGTCTTTATCTCGTTTTAATATAAATGGTTTTATCAAAATTTTACAAAGAGAATATGAGCTTGATTTTTCTAGCTTTTTAGAAGAATATCATGCCTATTTAGAAGAAAATGATATTGAGAAAAAAAATCATGTGCATATTGCTCCTAGAATGAACTCATATACCAAAGAAAGCTCAAGTGTATGGTATATTGTGATTATAGTAGTAGTGCTTTTGATAGTGGCTTTAGCTTGGGGTGTTTCAAGATTTTTCCAAAGTTCCACACTAGATGAAAATACTACTAATGTGCTAAATCAAGAACAAATTATCTTAGAAGAAAAAGTTGATGAGAATGAAACTCCAGTTCTTAATTTTTTTGCTGATGAAACCACAGAAAACAATGAAACAAACACAAGTGCTATTTTAGAACCAATAGATGAGAGTAATAATACCATAGAAGAAACATTAGAGGGTAATACTAGTCTAAATATGCCTGAAGAAAATATGGTTTTGCTTAAAGAAAGTATTATAAAACCAAGCGCTGAGCTTTGGCTTGGTATGGTGGATTTAAAAACTTTTAGAAAAAGTTCTTTGACTATTAAAAATGATTATACTTTATCTTTAGATAAAGATATGCTTATTACTACGGGTCATGCTGCTTTTAGTTTAAATGATGAGAATAATAATACTTTAGAGTTTAAAAATGGTGTGTCTAAGTTTTTAATGATTAAAGATGGTAAAATCAAACAAATTACAAAAGCTGAGTTTATAAAAGAAAATAGAGGAAAATTATGGTAAGAATTTTAATATTTTCCATTTTTTTTGCTCTTAATGCTTTTGCGCTAAGTGCTTTAGAAGTTGCTAAGCATATTGTTAATGATAATTCTAAAGATGCACAATTGGAACTTTTGTTTGCAAGAAATGATTATAAAGATGAGCGTGGAAATGTAGATATTTACACTATTTCTCAAATTTTAAAAACCAATTCTTTGGCAAATTTTATATTAAATGAGCCAAAAACTTTAACTTTTAGTTTTAAAGCCCAAGCTGATTCTGTTTTGTTTTTTAAAACAATCAATGATACTTTAAATGAACTAGGTTATATTTATTTTATACCAACTGAATTAACTTTAAGGGAAAACTATATCACATATAAGTTAGCCGTAGATTCTCAGTATATGCTTGATCCAGGAGTTTTTTATAAGGCTTTGTTGGGTAGTTCTGTTTTTATTAAGGATATTTATAAAATTTCAGAATTAAATTATGAATATGAGCTAGATTTTTCAAAAGCAAAACCTAAAGTCAATACTCAAATTCCATTAAATACTATTACTCAATTAAACAAACCTTTAAGAGAATATATTATTGATTTGCAAGGTGCAAAAAGTATGGAGCTTAGTGCGCACAATCTTGATTCTTGGTTTTGCAAAATTCAATTTTTAGATAAAAACTTGAATTTTATACAAGGTGTAGAAAATACACATAAGCAAAATGAAGTAAATGTAAATATACCATTGGGCGCAAAATATGCTATTATAGGAGATATGTTTAGCCTTGATAATATAAAAAGGGGTTTAAAAATTTACTTAAGACGCTAAAAAGGACGGACGATGTTTGAAGAAATTCATTTTAATACCATAGAAAGACTTCCAAATTATGTTTTTGCTGAAGTTAATGCGATTAAAATGGCAGCAAGAAGAGCAGGGGAGGATATAATAGATTTTTCTATGGGAAATCCTGATGGCAAAACTCCTCAACATATTATAGACAAGCTTTGCGAAAGTGCAAATAAAGACAAAACTTCAGGGTATTCTGCTTCGAGTGGAATTTATAAACTAAGACTTGCAATTTGTAATTGGTATAAAAGAAAATATGATGTTGATTTAGATCCTGAAAGTGAAGTAGTTGCAACGATGGGCTCTAAAGAAGGCTTTGTAAATTTAGCAAGAGCTGTTATTAACCCAGGAGATGTAGCTATTGTGCCTACGCCTGCTTATCCTATACATACTCAAGCTTTTATCATAGCAGGTGGTAATGTAGCAACTATGAATTTTGATTTTAATGAAAATTATGAATTAAACGAAAATACTTTTTTTGAAAATTTACAAAAAACACTGCATGAAAGTATTCCGCGTCCAAAATATGTAGTGGTAAATTTTCCGCATAATCCTACAACAGTTACAGTGGAAAAAAGTTTTTATGAGAGATTGGTTGCTATGGCAAAAAAAGAAAGATTTTATATTATTTCTGATATTGCTTATGCGGACTTAACTTTTGGCTCTTATAAAACTCCTTCGATTTTTGAGGTTGAAGGTGCTAAAGATGTAGCAGTAGAAACCTATACACTTTCAAAATCTTACAACATGGCAGGTTGGCGTGTAGGTTTTGTGGTGGGTAATAAACGCTTAATTGCGGCTTTGAAAAAGATCAAATCTTGGTTTGATTATGGTATGTATACGCCTATACAAGTTGCTGCTACTGTAGCTTTAGATGGAGATCAAACTTGTGTTGAAGAGATTAAGGCAACTTATGCAAAAAGATTGGAAGTCTTACTAGAATCATTTTGTCAAGCAGGATGGGAATTAAAAAAGCCTAATGCAAGTATGTTTGTTTGGGCAAAACTCCCTCAAAGCAAGGCTCATCTTGGTAGTATGGAATTTTCTAAGCAGCTTTTACAAAAAGCAAATGTAGCAGTAAGTCCTGGAGTTGGCTTTGGTGAAGCGGGTAATGAGTATGTTAGAATAGCTTTAATAGAAAATGAAAACCGTATTCGTCAAGCAGCAAGAAATACCAAAAAATACTTAAGAGAATAAAATGAAAATAGCGATTTTAGGCTATGGCACTGTAGGAAGTGCTGTTGTAGAAACTTTGTTAAAAAATCAAGATTTAATTAAAGCAAGATGTGATGAAGAAATTATTCCGGTAATTGCTTTAGCAAGAAATCCAAAACCAAATGCATTGATTCCTGTGGTTAATGATATTGATGAGGTTTTAGAGTGTGAAGATATTGATGTATTTGTGGAGTTAATGGGTGGTATTGATTTACCTTTTGAAATAATTTCAAAAATTTTAAAAAGAAAAAAATCAGTAGTAACTGCTAATAAAGCTTTACTTGCTTATCATCGTTATGAGCTTGAAAAATTAGCACAAGATACAGCTTTTGGTTATGAGGCAAGTGTAGCGGGTGGAATTCCTATTATTAAAATTTTAAAAGAGGGTTTGAGTGCCAATAATATCGTTTCTATCAAAGGCATTTTAAATGGCACAAGTAATTATATTTTAAGCAAGATGGCAGAAGATAATGCCAAATTTCAAGAGGTATTAAAAAAAGCCCAAGATTTAGGATATGCTGAAGCTGATCCTACTTTTGATATAGAAGGATTTGATGCTGCGCACAAGCTTTTAATTTTAGCAAATATTGCTTATGGACTAAGAGTAAAACCTGAGGATATCTTGATTGAGGGTATTAGTAAGGTAAGCGATGAGGATATTTATTTTGCAAAGGAATTTGAGTACACCATAAAACATTTAGGTATTGCTAAAATAAAAGATGAAAAAATAGAATTAAGGGTTCATCCTGTTATGTTAAATAAAGATAAAATGTTAGCAAAAGTTGATGGGGTGATGAATGCTATCAGTATAGATGGGGATATTTTGGGCGAAAGTTTATACTATGGTCCAGGAGCAGGTGGTAAGGCAACTGCAAGTGCTGTTGTAGCAGATTTAATCGATATAGCAAGAAAAGAAAAAAATAGTGCTATTTTTGGATATTTAAATGATACTTCTTATAAGCTTTTAAATAAGGATGAAATTTATACAAGGTATTATCTAAGATTAAAGGTATTAGATAAAATAGGTGTTTTATCAAAAATTACACAATTAATGAGCGAACATCAAATTTCAATCGATACTTTTTTGCAAAAGCCAAAAAAAGAAAAGCAAGATTGTAGTACTTTATTTTTTATTACTCATCAAACTTATGAAAAAAATATACAAATTTTAACTCAAAAACTTAAAGAACAAGAATTTGTTAAAGATGATGTTTTTATGATGAGAATAGAAGATTAAATGGCTTTATCACAGTATCTTTTTGGTATAAAAGGTGAAGATATAGCATGTGAATATCTTAAAAATAAAGATTTTGAAATTTTAGAAAGAAATTTTCATTCTAAATTTGGAGAAATTGATATTATTGCTAAAAAAGATAAAATTTTACATTTTATTGAAGTTAAAAGTACACAAGGAAATTATGAAGTAGCCTATAGACTAGATGGCAAAAAATTTAACAAAATTATTAAAACCATAGAGTATTACTTTATGAAACACAAAAGTAATGAAAATTTTCAATTAGATTTACTTTGCGTGTATAAAGATGATATAAAACTTTTAGAAAACATTAGTTATTAAGAGAATGTTTATTTTAATCTAATAAAATCTTAAAAAATTAAAGGAGATAACATGGGAAAATATATTGATTTAACTGCAGAAAATTTTGCACAAGCAAAAGAAGGCGTAGCTTTAGTAGATTTTTGGGCTCCATGGTGCGGACCTTGTAGAATGCTTGCACCGGTAATTGATGAGCTTGCAAATGATTTTGATGGCAAGGCTAAAATTTGTAAAGTAAATACAGAAGAGCAAGGTGATTTAGCTGCGCAATTTGGTGTAAGATCTATTCCAACTATCTTTTTCTTTAAAGATGGTGAAGTGGTTGATCAATTGGTTGGTGCTCAATCAAAACAAGTTTTAGCAGATAAACTAAACTCACTTTTATAATCTCAAGCCACTTTTAGTGGCTTTTCTTCATATTTTTTACTATTTAATAATTTTTATTATTTATAATTAAAGAAAAATTTGTATAATATCTCTGAAATAAATCACAAGGAAAACAATGATGTTAGATTTAGCTATTATAGGCGGTGGCCCTGCTGGTTTAAGTGCGGGATTATATGCTACTAGAGGCGGATTAAAAAATGTTGTAATGTTTGAAAAAGGTACACCAGGTGGGCAAATAACTTCAAGTTCAGAAATTGAAAATTATCCTGGAGTTGCACAAGTTTTAGATGGAATTTCTTTTATGGCTCCATGGAATGAACAATGTATGCGTTTTGGTTTAAAACATGAAATGATAGGTGTAGAACAAATTAGCAAAAATACTGATGGTAGTTTTAATATCAAATTAGAAAATGGTAAAGTCGAACAAGCAAAGGCTGTTATTGTTTGTACAGGTTCTACTCCACGTCGTGCAGGTTTTAAAGGCGAGGATGAATTTTTTGGCAAAGGTGTAAGTACTTGTGCAACTTGCGATGGATTTTTTTATAAAAATAAAGAAGTAGCTGTTTTAGGTGGAGGAGATACAGCCTTAGAAGAGGCATTGTATCTAGCTAATATTTGCTCAAAAGTATATTTAATCCATAGAAGAGATGAGTTTAGAGCAGCGCCTTCAACGGTAGAAAAAGTAAGAAATAATGATAAAATAGAATTAATCACAAATGCAGTAGTTGATGAGGTTTGTGGTGATAATATGGGTGTTAATAAGGTAAAAATAGCATTTAATGATGGCTCTAAAAGAGATCTTGATGTGCCTGGAATTTTTACTTTTGTTGGATTGAACGTGAGAAATGAAATCTTAAAACAAGAAAATGGTGAGTTTTTATGTGCTATGGAAGAAGGTGGTCAAGTGAGTGTTGATCTTAAAATGCAAACTAATATAGCAGGGTTGTTTGCAGCAGGTGATTTAAGAAAAGATGCTCCAAAACAAGTAATATGTGCAGCAGGTGATGGAGCAGTAGCAGCACTTAGTGCTTTAGCATATATTGAAAATTTGCATTAATCTTCACATAAATTTCACAAAAATTAATTAAGATTCTCCTATAAAAAATCAAGGAGAATCTAAAATGAAAAAAATACTAATTCTAAGTACAACTTTAGCGCTAATGGCTAGTGCAAATATTACACAACAAAATACTAATTCATATCAACAAAATATGCCTCATATGCCTCAGCATAATCCTTATGCGCAAAATTATTATGGGCTTTCTAAACCTATTATGGATAAAATTCAAAGTTCTTTTCCTGGAGCTTTTATTGTAGATGTGGATTGGGAAGAATTTGGTTATGAAATTAAACTAAGTAATAATATGGAAATGTTTTTTGATAGAAATGGAAATTTTTTAGGGCAAAAATGGGATGATTAATTAAAAGCGTTATTTGCTTTTAAATAAATAAACGCTACAATTTTCCAAATTCTAAAAAGGCAGATTTAAAATGATTAATATTGGAATCCATGGAAGTAATGGGCGTATGGGTACTCAAATAAGACTTTGCCTAGAAGATGATGAGCAGGCAAAGGCTAGTGCGTTTTTTGATCAAGGATCAAATTATGAAGATTTTTTTAATAAATGTGATGTAATTATTGATTTTTCTACTCCAAAGGGTTGTGAGGATTTGCTTTTATATGCAAGAAGTAATCCCAAGCCTTTGGTGATAGGTACTACAGGTTTAGATGCTAAGCAAAATGAGTTAATGCAAAGCGCAAGTATTACTATGCCTATTCTTTATGCAACTAATATGTCTTTGGGTGTGGCGATTTTAAAAAAGCTTTCTTATTTAGCTAGTGAGACTTTGAGAGATTTTGATATAGAAATACTTGAAATGCACCATAATAAGAAAAAAGATGCTCCAAGTGGTACCGCAATGACTTTAGCACAAAATGTTGCTAAGGCTAGAAATTTAGACTTAGAAAAGGTCAGAGTAAGCGGTAGAGATGGGATTATTGGACAAAGAAGTAAAGATGAAATCGCAGTGATGAGTTTAAGAGGCGGTGATATAGTAGGTTCACATAGGGTTGGTTTTTACAATGAAGGTGAATTTATAGAATTAAATCATACGGCTACTTCAAGAGCTACTTTTGCAAAAGGTGCGATAAAATGTGCAAAATGGTTAGTTTCTCAAGAAAATGGCTTATATGATATAGATGATTGTTTAGGAATTTAAATGTGTGCAGTAGTTGGAGTAATTAATTCAAAAAATGCAAGCACTGTGGCTTACTATGCCTTGTTTGCTATGCAGCACCGTGGACAAGAGGCAAGTGGGATTAGCGTAAGTGATGGTTTGAGTATCAAAACACACAAAGCTAAAGGTGAAGTAGGGCAAATTTTTAATACACAAATTCTAGCAGGATTAAAAGGCGAGATAGCCATAGGACATAATCGTTATTCTACTGCAGGAAATTCTTCTTTGCATGATGCCCAACCTGTTGCAGCTACTTGTTCTTTGGGTGATATTTCTTTAGTGCATAATGGAAATTTGATTAATAAAGAAGAAGTTAGAAAAGAACTGATTAACAACGGGGCTATTTTTCATTCTAATATGGATACAGAAAATGTGGTACATTTAATAGCAAAAAGTAAAAAAGAAACTTTAAAAGATAGATTTATAGAAAGCTTGACTCAAAGCAAGGGAGCGTATTGCTTTATGCTTGCTAGTAAAAATCAACTTTTTGTCGTAAGAGATCCTTATGGGGTTAGACCTTTATCTTTGGGTAGATTAAAAGATGGTGGGTATATTGTAGCGAGTGAAACTTGCGCTTTTGATTTGATAGAGGCTGAATTTATCCGCGATGTAAAACCAGGTGAGATGTTGATTTTTACTCAAGGTAGTTATGAGTTTGAAAGCATTCAAGTATTTGATAAGACAGACCCAAGAATTTGTGCATTTGAGTATATTTATTTTGCTAGACCTGATAGTATTATAGAAGGTAAAAGCGTATATGAAGTGCGTAAAAAAATGGGCGAAGCCTTGGCTAAAAAATTTAAAGAAAAAGTAGATTTTGTAGTGCCAGTTCCAGATAGTGGTGTAAGTGCTGCTATAGGTTTTGCGCAATATTTAAAAATCCCACTTGAAATGGCAATAGTGAGAAATCACTATGTTGGAAGAACTTTCATAGAGCCAACTCAAGAAATGAGAAATTTGAAGGTAAAATTAAAACTCAATCCTATGAAAAAAGTCTTAGAAGGCAAAGATATAGTGGTGATTGATGATAGTGTGGTAAGAGGAACAACTTCTAAAAAAATCATTGCACTTTTAAAACAAGCAGGTGCAAGAAAAATCCATTTAGCGATTGCATGTCCAGAAATTAAATTTCCTGATATTTATGGTATAGATACACCTACCTTTGAAGAATTAATCTCAGCTAATAAAAGCGTTGAAGAGGTTAGAGAGTATACAGGTGCAGATAGCTTGACTTTTTTGGATATTAATGAACTAGTTTCAAGTATAGGCAATGAAAGAAAATACTCTTTAATTAGTTTTGATGGGGATTATTTTATTAAATAATCCTTATCTGCATTTTAATTGTTTAAATACCTTATAGCTTTGAAAATGAGGCGGTAATCCCACTTCAAATGAAAAATCTTTATAAGTATGCCCTGGTAAATTTTTTGCAATATTGATATTATATGAAGCATCTCTTTGTTCTTGATTTGCTCTTTTTATGCTATCAAAATTTTGTTGATTAAAGATTTCACCACTTACCTCATGTTTTTTGTTATCATCAATTATCCTAAGTTCTAAAAAGCATTCAGAAATTTTAAAATTAGTATCATTAGTTACTCTACCTTTTACAATAATACTTTCTGTTGCTAAGCGTCTGTAGGTTGAAAAATTACTCAAACTTGCTTTTTTGGTATATTGATCTATAGTTAATAGTAATGAAATGGTTAAAATTAATGCTAGTATAAAACTCACTATGCAAAAAATAATCATATATTTTTTATTTTGAACTTTTAAGTAAAGCAAAACCCAAGTTAAACCTGTAGAAGCTAACATAATAACAATGATTAAAATATGAAAAAATGTAAAATATCCCATTAAAAACACTTTGAACTAATCTCAATGTCAAAATTTTGACCTTCTTTAAAATCGGAAAATTTGGTTTTTAAATTAATAGTTTGTTGTGGATTTATTGTTTTTTCTATCATTGTTGATTTGCTTCTTAGAGGTTTTATAGTATGTATTAAATTTTTAAAAGTACTATTATCATCACTTTTCTTAAAAACTTCTACTTTTAATTTGCAGTATCTAAAGCTTTTTTTAGAAGTATTTGTTAAGCTATAATCAACGCTGAGTGAGTTATCGTATACAAAAAATTGAGCATTATCTAAGCTGGTTATTCTTGATCTAACTTTAGTATCAATTAAAAAATATCCTAAATAAGCGATACCTGCTGAACATAAAATTCCTAAAAAAATAATTGTAAAAGCAAAAGCAGGCTTGTTTCTAATGATTAAAGCTAAAAATAAAGTGATAATGAAAAAAAATATAACCAAGGCCATTAATAAAAAATCTATTAAGTGCAAATGAGTAGTATAAAAAATCATTTGCTCTCGAATGTGTTGGACGTTCATTATCACTTCTTTAGTTTTTAATTTGCTACTGAGCTTGTTCTTTTACTATCTTTGCTATCAACCCAAATATTTGGCACAGCTCCACCAGGTGTTAAGAAAATTTTGGCATCTTTATTAACCTTAAGTGCCTCGTTAAACTGCTTTTGAGTTTCAATTTGTTTTAAATCAAGCAAAGGATTATTTAAACTTTTTGCTATTTCTCTATTTGAATACGCTTGTGCATCAGCTTCTATTTTAACTGCACTTGCTCTACCTTTAGCACTAATTATGGTTGCATTTGCTTCCCCTTCAGCTAAAGCTGCTTTTTTAAGTGCTTCTTGATTAGCTCTTTCTACTTCGTATTTGGTTCTTTCAGCCTCTTGTTTAGCAATTTGTACTCTTTCAATTTGCTCTTTTACTTTTATAGGCAAGATAATCTCTCTAAGTTGAACTGCTTGAAGCTCAGCAGGTTCATTTGGTTGACTTTCTATGGTTTTTCTAATGCCTTGATCAATTTGCACGGCTATGGTGTTACGATTTGTTGGAAGCTCTTCTGCGGTATATTGACCTACCACATTTCTTACCACATCTCTTACCACCGGATCAATGATTTTATTTTCCCAATTAAGCCCCCAAGTAGCTATGGTTTGAGGAACTTGTAAAGGATTTAATCTATATTGAACGGTTACATCAATAGACACAGGCAAACCTCTTGAATCAAGTACAGAGATGCTATTTTTATTTACAACACCTGAGCCTATTTGTAAATTTTCATTTACGCCTTCAATAGAAGCATAATTAATTTGTCTTACTCTAGTATCTATTATAGTGATTTTTTGTAATACTGGCATAAAAAAATGAAGTCCTGGTTCAAGCGGAGTAGGGCTGTATTTACCCGTGGTAGACTTGATTCCCATTTCCCCTGAATTAACTATTGCAAAAGGTTTAAAAAGCGCAAAGACTAAAACAATTGCAATCGCACTATAAATTAATGGAGAAAATTTTCCAAAACCTTTGAAATTAAATTCTGGGGCTTTGAAATTTAAATTTTGCTTATTATTGTTTTGATTGTTTTTTTTATTAAAATAATCATTCAAATCAGCTGGCATTTAGTTCCTTTGTTAAATATAAGTTAGCATAGAAGCGTATTTTTCATTGCGTCCATAAACTATATCAAAATACGCATTTTGGAGCTTTGTTGTTAGCTCACCTCTTTTTCCATTTCCTATAATTCTTGCATCAATATTATTTATTGGGGTTATTTCTGCTGCAGTTCCTGTAAAAAATGCTTCATCGGCCACATAAACTTCATCTCTTGAAATTCTTTGGCGCACTACGCTTATGCCCAAATCATGTGCAATTTTTAAAACAGTATCTTGGGTAATACTTTTTAATGAAAAATCATTTGGCGGGGTGATTAATTTCCCGTCTTTAACCATAAAAAAGCACTCGCCTGTCCCTTCTGCTACAAAACCTTCTTCATCAAGCATTAAAGCTTCTTCATATCCTGCTTCTATAGCTTCATATTTAGCCATTTGAGAATTTAAATAATTTGCACTTGCTTTGGCTTTACCTAGGCTAGATTTTACGCTATTTCTAGCAAAAGAAGAAATTTTAACCTTAATACCTTTTTCTAAGCCTTCTTCGCCCAAATAAGCACCCCATTCCCAAGCAGCAATAGCTACTCTAACAGGAGCTTTAGCATGATAAACTCCCATAGTTCCATCACCCAAAAAGATCAATGGGCGCAAATAAGTGTTATTTTGAAAATCATTTGCTCTTAAAAGTTCAACTTGTGCATTTTCAAGTTCTTCTTGAGAAAAAGGTGAGTTGATTAAAGTGATTTTTGCAGACTCTAAAAGTCTTTTGGTATGTTCTTTTAATCTAAAAATTGCTAAACCATTTTGTGTTTTATAAGCTCTTGTTCCTTCAAAAACTGCATTTGCATAATGTAATGAATGTGTCAAAACATGAATTTTTGCATCATCAAAATCAATGATTTTTCCATCCATCCAAATTTTTTTTGCCCTAATCATGAGTAAGCCTTTATTGAAAATAAAACTAATTTTATCAAAAATATACTAATAATTGCTAGAATATAGTAAAATTCTTTATTTAAAGCAAGGAAAAACAATGCCTATTATTAGTATCAAACTCGCTAAACCAGAATTTAGCAAAGTACAAAAAGAAGAGTTAATAGCAGATATTACAGAGCTTTTGCATACAAAATATAATAAACCAAAGCAAAATATAGTCATAATGCTAGAAGATATTGAGCCATATAATATTGCTTTTGGTGGTGAAAGTGTAGAAAAATTAAGATTGAAAGGTAAAAAATGAAAGAATTGCAAATTGGCGATAAAGCCCCAGTTTTTGAACTTTTAAATCAAGATGGGGTTAAAATTTCTCTAAGTGATTTTTTGGGTAAAAAAATTATTTTGTATTTTTATCCAAAAGATAATACCCCAGGTTGTACTACACAAGCTTGTGAATTTAGTCAAAATTATGAAGATTTTTTAGGGCAAAATGCTGTGATTATAGGTATTAGTCCAGATAGTGTGAAATCACATGAAAATTTCATAAAAAAATATGATTTAAAGCACACTTTGTTAAGTGATAGCGAAAAAGAAATTTGCAAACTTTATGGTGCTTGGGGTTTAAAGAAAAATTATGGAAAAGAGTATGAAGGGCTTATAAGATCTACTTTTGTAATTAATGAGGAAGGAAATATCGCAAAAATTTATAAAAATGTAAAAGCTAAAGATCATGCTTTTAAGGTGTTAAAAGAATTATGTTAGTTCATATTTGTTGTAGCGTGGATAGTCATTATTTTATACAAGAATTAAGCAAAGCCTATCCTGAAGAAAAAATCATCGGGTATTTTTATGACCCAAACATCCATCCATATAGTGAGCATGAACTTAGATTTTTAGATGTTAAACGCAGTTGTGATAAATTAGGTATTAAACTTTATAAGGGTGAATATGAGTATGAAAAATGGCTTGAGAGTGTAAAGGGCTATGAGGATGAGCCTGAAAAAGGTGCAAGATGTCAAATTTGTTTTGATTTTAGAATGCATAAAAGTGTTGAATTTGCTCAAAAAATAGGAGAAAAAAAACTTACAACAACTCTTTTAACATCTCCTAAAAAAGACCTAGAGCAACTAAAATTAGCATTACAAAAAGAATGTGATAAATTTGGCATAGAGTTTTTAGCGCCTGATTTTAGAAAAAATGGAGGCACGCAAAGACAATTTGCCCTAGCAAAGCAAGATATGCTTTATCATCAAAATTATTGCGGATGTATTTATGCGCTTTCTAAGCAAAAAGGTCAAAAAGCCTTTATAGATGAGCTGATGAGTCCTATTAATAAACAAATATTGCCTTCAAGTATAGAAGAAAAAATTAAATTCTACAACCAAGTAAAAAATTTAGAAAAAAAGGGCATTAAATTTGAAATTCAAAGAGAGAAATTTTTAAATTATCGCTTGTTAAGGGCTTTGATAAAACAAAACAAGCAAGCTATAAGAACTCATGTTTTATTTTACTCACATTTTAAAAATTCTTACACTAAATTTAGTGTTTTAGATGAGGGTTTAAAGCATTATAAAAGTGCAAAGGATGAGATTAATTTATGGAGTTTTGATTATTTTAATAGCTTATGTAAAATGCGATTTAAAAATTACGAAGATTTTTTACAAAATCCTTTAAAAATAGAGCAAGAAATCAAAATAAGACAAAAGCATTTTGGTGCTTATGATCTTTCACCGGTGATTATTGTTGAAAATATTATTAAAGGTGCTTATGAATTTATGGCAAAAAGTGAAATTTATTTTGATAGCAAAGAAAAGATTGTGAAGTTATAAAACTTAATTAATTTATTAATATTTTTTTTGTAAAATCTGAATTTTGAATATATTTTAAGGCTAAATTTATGATAGATGTAATGCAAATTCAAAAAATTTTACCACATAGGTATCCATTTTTACTTGTAGATAAAATCGTAGAATTAAAAAACAAAGAAGTTGTTAGAGGTTATAAAAATATTAGTATAAGCGATCATGTTTTTATGGGACATTTTCCAGATCATCCAATTTATCCGGGTGTGTTAATTTTAGAAGGTATGGCACAAACTGGAGGGGTTTTAGCATTTGAAAGTATGGATGATAAAGTAGATCCAAGCACTAAGGTAGTATATTTTACGGGTATTGATAATGCAAAATTTAGAAATCCAGTGCGTCCAGGTGATAGACTTGATTATGAAATGAGTGTAGTAAAAAATCGTGGAAATATGTGGATTTTCCAAGGAAAAGCTTTTGTAGATGGACAATTAGTTGCAGAAGCTGAACTTAAAGCCATGATAGTAGATAAATGATGAGCAAAATTCATCCAAGTGCAGTTATAGAAGATGGAGCTATTATAGCAGATGATGTTGTAGTAGAAGCTTATGCTTATGTTGGTAAAAATGCTAACATAGGCGCAAATACCATCATCAAACAGGGTGCAAGAATTTTACCTAATGTAACTATAGGTGAGAATTCAAAAGTGTTTTCTTATGCTATAGTTGGAGATATCCCGCAAGATATATCTTATAAAGATGAGATAAGCTCAGGTGTTATCATAGGAAAGAATGCGGTTATTAGAGAATTTGTTACTATTAACTCAGGTACAGCTAAAGGCGATGGCTTTACAAGGATAGGTGATAATGCTTTTATCATGGCTTATTCTCATATTGCGCATGATTGTACTTTAGGAGATCATATCATCTTAGCAAATAATGCTACTTTAGCAGGCCATGTAGAACTTGGAGATTATACTGTAGTAGGTGGGCTTACTCCAATACATCAATTTGTAAAAGTAGGAGAAGGGTGTATGATAGCAGGTGCTAGCGCACTTTCTCAAGATGTGGTGCCATTTTGTTTGGCTGAGGGAAATCGCGCAAGCATTAGAAGCTTGAATTTAGTAGGCATTAGAAGACGTTTTGACAAAGAAGAAGTGGATGTTTTAAGCAAGGCTTTTAAATTTTTATTCAGACAAGGAAATTTAAAAGATAATGCTTTGAATTTATTAGAAAGTACTTCTAGTGAAAATGTTAAAAAAATGTGTAATTTTATCTTAGAAACAAAAAGAGGAATTCCTATATATAAGGAAAAAAACCATGGTTAAAAGATGTAGTTTTTGCAATGAAATAGAAACAAGTGAAAGAAGAATTTTAGTAAATGATTATAATAATGCCTTTATATGTGAGTATTGTGCTGAAAGTGCTTGTAATATTTTCTTTGGAGAGGAAAAAGAGCTAAAAAATAAAGAAGTTGATAAAGAAAATTTTAAAGACATAACCCCTAAAGAATTAAAAGCATATTTAGATAAATATGTCATCGGGCAAGATAGGGCTAAAAAAATCTTTAGTGTAGGGGTGTATAATCACTACAAAAGACTTTTTAGATCTGACTTAGAAGATGATGATACAGAATTAGCAAAATCAAATATTTTATTAGTAGGTCCAACAGGAAGTGGAAAAACTTTACTAGCACAGACTTTAGCTAGATTTTTAGATGTGCCTATTGCAATTTGCGATGCGACTTCTTTAACTGAAGCAGGTTATGTAGGAGAAGATGTTGAAAATATCCTTACTCGTCTTTTGCAAGCTGCTGATGGAGATGTGCAAAGAGCTCAAAAAGGGATTATATTTATCGATGAGATAGATAAAATCGCAAGGATGGGTGAAAATCGCTCCATTACAAGAGATGTGAGCGGTGAGGGTGTGCAACAAGCTTTACTTAAAATCATAGAAGGATCTTTAGTAAATATCCCACCAAAAGGTGGTAGAAAACACCCAAATCAAGATTTTATACAAATAGATACGACTAATATTTTATTTGTGTGTGGTGGAGCTTTTGATGGTATTAGTGATATCATTAAAAGAAAACTAGGTGATAATGTCATGGGCTTTTTTACTGATGATAAAAAAGATGAAAAAGAAGCTTTACTTCAAAGATTAGAACCTGATGATTTAGTGCATTTTGGGCTTATCCCTGAACTTATAGGAAGATTGCATGTGCTTGCTTCTTTAGAAGAGCTTGATGAAGAAAGCATGGTGCGTATTTTAACAGAGCCAAAAAATGCCATTATTAAACAATATCAAAAACTTTTTGCTATTGATAATGTGGAATTAAAATTTGAAGATGAAGCACTAAGAGAGATTGCTAAGCTTTCATTGGAGCGTAAAACAGGGGCTAGAGGTTTAAGAAGTATTATTGAAGAGATGATGGTAGATTTGATGTTTGATTTGCCAGAGTATAATGGATATAGTATAGTAATTACCAAAGAGGTAATCAAAGAAGGTGCAAAACCTTTATTTATAAAAAATAAAAAAGTTAAAGGCTGAGAATGATTTTAGATCAAATAATTGGATTTTTTTCAAGTGATATGGGGATTGACTTAGGTACTGCAAATACTTTAGTTTTGGTAAAAGATAAAGGTATAGTAATTGATGAACCTTCAGTTGTTGCAGTAGAGCGTGAAAGATATGGTAGGGTTAAAATTTTAGCTGTTGGAAAAGAAGCTAAGGAAATGGTAGGAAAAACCCCAGGTAATATCGAAGCAATCCGTCCTATGAAAGATGGTGTGATTGCTGATTTTGATATGACTGAAAAAATGATCCGTTATTTTATAGAAAAAACTCATAGAAGAAAATCTTTTTTAAGACCTAGAATTATCATTTCAGTACCTTATGGTTTAACTCAAGTTGAAAGAAAAGCAGTTAGAGAAAGTGCTTTAAGTGCGGGCGCTAGAGAAGTATTTTTGATAGAAGAGCCTATGGCAGCAGCTATTGGTGCAAATTTACCTATTAGAGAGCCTCAAGGGAGCTTGGTGGTAGATATTGGTGGTGGTACAACTGAGATTGGCGTTACTTCTTTAGGTGGACTTGTGATTTCAAAATCTATCCGCACAGCCGGCGATAAACTTGATACTAGTATAGTAAATTATGTAAAAGAAAAATACAATCTTGTCATAGGTGAAAGAACTGGCGAGGAAATTAAAATCGCTATTGGTTCAGCAGTTCAGCTTCCAAAAGAGCTTTCTATGGTGGTTAAAGGGCGTGATCAAGTAACAGGCTTGTTAAATAGAATCGAACTAACAAGTGAAGATGTAAGAGAAGCTATGCGCGAACATTTAAAAGAAATCGCTGATGCTTTAAAAATCGTTCTTGAAATGATGCCGCCTGATCTTGCAGCTGATATTGTTGAAAATGGTGTTGTTTTAACAGGAGGTGGAGCTTTAATACGCGGGCTTGATAAATATTTATCTGAAATTGTAAAACTTCCAGTATATGTAGCTGATGAGCCACTTTTAGCAGTTGCAAAAGGTACAGGTAAAGCTTTAGAAGAAATTTCATTATTACACCAGCTAACGAATGAAGAGTAAAATTCTTAGCGTTTTAATATTATCTTTTTTAGTATTTATTTCGTTTTATTATGGAGATGTAATAAAACGAAATGTTTTAGATTTAAATATTGCTATTGTTAATCAATTTTCTCAAAGTATTGATCTTTTGAAAAACAAATTCAACGAACATTTTAATCAAGCTGAAGAAATTAGAACTTTAAGAGAAAGAAATGCTGAGCTTGAAAAAAATAATATCTACATGAAAAACTTTGCTAATGAGCTAAATAATATTTTAAGCGATAAAAACTCAAGTTTTTATTATCCTAATGTGAGTTTAGTTAAGGCAACTTCTTATGCGCAAATTAGTGATTATCATAAGGTTTGGCTTGATGTTGATTATAAAGGAAAAATCAAAGGTTTAATTTATAATGGCTATACAGCAGGCATAGTCATAGAAAAAAATGGAAGAGCCTTGGGGCTTTTGCAAGGTGATGAAGAATGTATTTTTTCTGTTTATATAGGTAAAGAACAAGCACCAGGTATAGCTCATGGGAGAAATGATTATGTTTTAGTTAAATATATCCCTAAATGGCTTGAGCTTAAAATGGGTGATAAGGTTTATACAAGTGGCTTAGATGAGATTTTCTTTTCAGGAATTCCGGTGGGAGAAATTTTTAAAATAGAAGAAGAGGGTGCTTATCAAAATGCTTATGTTAAACCCTATGCTAAGATGAAAGTACCAAGCTATTTTTATATGGTAGAAAATTTATAGTAAAAAATTATTTATTTTAATTAATATAAATTATTATTTAGAATTAAATATTACAATAGCTTCTAAGTTTAAAACTAGGAGCTTTAATGAAAAAATATATTAGCAGTTGTTTGGCTATTTGTTGTTTAAGTGGTGCTATTTATGCAAACGAAGTAGAATATGATGCGCAAAAAATAGCAGATATTTTTTATCAACTTAATGCAGACCCTAAAAATCCAAAAGCAAAGGTTAATCATGCAAAGGGTTTTTGTGCTATGGGAACTTTTGAGCCAGCTTTGTCTATCAATAAAGAAATTGATGTGCCTTTATTAACACAAAAAAGTTTGCCAATCCAAGTAAGATATTCTTTGGGTGGCGCTTTTAAAGATGATAAAAGCAAAACAAGGGGTATGGCTATTAGAATTACTGATCCTAAAGATTCTGCCTCTTGGACTATGGTTATGCTAAATACAGAAATAAATTTTGCAAAAAATCCTAAAGAGTTTGGTCAGTTTTTTGAAATGAGACTTCCTGTAAATGGTAAAGTTGATCAAGAAAAAATAAGCAAGATGATGCAAGAGGTTGATTCTTATAGAAATTTTGCTGCATATACGGATAAAATTGGTATCAGTAAAAGCGTAGCAAATACTCCATTTTTTAGTATCCATACTTTTTATTTTAAACAAGCAAATGGAGAAAATTATCTACCAGCAAGATGGAAATTAGTTCCAAGCGAAGGTGTGGCGTATTTAAATGAGGCACAAATGAAAAGTGCAAGTAGTGATTTTTTAAAAGAAGATTTTCAAAATCGTATAAAGACTAATAAGCCAGTTGAGTATAAGATGTATTTAGTATATGCAAATAAAAATGATATTACTAATGATACAACGGCCTTGTGGAGTGGTAAACACAAAGAAAGTTTAGTTGGGACTTTTAAAATTAAAGCTTTGAGCAAGGAAGATTGTAATTTTGATGTATATTTTCCTTCAGATGTACCTCAAGGGGTTAATCCACCACAAGATCCTTTATTTGATGTAAGAAATGAAGCTTATGCTATAACTTTTGGTAAGCGTCAATAAAATTTAGCTCTTTAAGAGCTAAATTCTTTATTAATTTCAACTTCTAAAAAACTTATATTTGTTATAATTTGGCTAAAAATTCAGCTTAGGAAAATACATGCCAAAAAGAACAGATATAAAAAATATATTATTAATAGGCAGTGGGCCTATCGTTATAGGTCAAGCTTGCGAGTTTGATTACTCAGGAACTCAAGCAGCAAAAACCTTAAAGGAGCTAGGTTATAGAGTGGTTTTGATCAATTCTAATCCAGCTACTATTATGACAGATCCTGAATTTGCTGATGCAACTTATATAGAACCAATTACTAAAGAAAGTATTCTAAGTATAATCAAAAAAGAAAAAATCGATGCGATTTTACCTACTATGGGTGGCCAAGTTGCATTAAATGTTGCTATGGAAGTTTATGAAAGTGGTGAGCTTGCAGATGTCAAGTTTTTAGGTGCAAATCCTGAAGCGATAAAAAAAGGCGAAGATAGACAAGTTTTTAAAGAATGTATGAAAAAAATTGGCATGGATTTGCCAAAATCTATGTATGCGTATAATTATGAAGAAGCTTTAAAAGCTGTTGATGAGATTGGTTTTCCTTTGATGATTAGAGCTTCTTTTACCTTAGGTGGTGCAGGAAGTGGCGTGGTGTATAATATGGATGAGTTTGCAGAGCTTGCAAATACTGCTTTAGCACTAAGCTCTATCCATGAAATTTTAATCGAAGAAAGCTTGCTTGGTTGGAAAGAATATGAAATGGAAGTCATTAGAGATAAAAATGATAATTGTATTATCGTTTGCTCTATTGAAAATATTGATCCTATGGGGGTTCATACGGGTGATTCTATTACTATAGCTCCTGCTTTAACTTTGACTGATAAAGAATACCAAGCAATGCGTAATGCTTCTTTTGCTATTTTAAGAGAAATCGGAGTAGATACAGGTGGATCAAATGTGCAATTTGCTATCAATCCAACTAATGGTAGAATGATAGTTATTGAAATGAATCCTAGGGTTTCAAGATCTTCAGCCCTAGCTAGCAAAGCAACGGGTTATCCTATAGCTAAGGTAGCTACGCTTTTAGCGGTTGGATTTAGTTTAGATGAGATTAAAAATGATATCACAGGAACTCCTGCTTCATTTGAACCAGTAATTGATTATATCGTAACCAAAATTCCTCGTTTTACTTTTGAAAAATTTCCAAATGCAAACACAGAGCTAGGCACTGCTATGAAAAGCGTGGGTGAGGTTATGGCTATAGGGAGAACTTTTAAAGAAAGCATTCAAAAAGCACTTTGCTCACTTGAGAGAAATTTAAGCGGGTTTGATACTATAGAATGTGATAAAAATGAGCTTTTAGCAAAAATTCGCCAAGCTAATGAAAAACGCTTGCTTTATATAGCACAAGCTTTTAGAGAAGGTTTTAGCACGCAAGAACTTTTTGAGCTTTGCAAAATAGATCCTTGGTTTTTAAATCAAATCAAAGAAATAGTGGAATTTGAAAATCAAATAGATATGGATATTTTAAGTAATAAGCAACTATTAAGAAAAGCTAAAACCTTAGGTTTTTCAGATAAAAAAATTGCTAGCTTAATTAATCAAAAAGATAATCTTGAGTTAAGCCAAAATGATATTTATTATGCAAGAATTAAACACAAAATCATCGCTCAATATAGTGAAGTAGATACTTGTGCAGGCGAATTTGAAGCACTGACCCCGTATTTATACTCAAGTATTAATACAAATGAAGCTACGCAAGTAAAAGAAAGTAAAGATAAAAAAGATAAAAAAGTGATGATTATAGGTGGTGGACCAAACCGCATAGGACAAGGCATTGAGTTTGATTATGCTTGCGTGCACGCTTCTTTTGCTCTAAAAGATATGGGTGTAAAAACTATAATGTATAATTGTAACCCAGAAACGGTTTCAACAGATTATGATATAAGCGATATTTTGTATTTTGAGCCAATTGATTTTGAGCATTTAAGAGCGGTTATTGATAGAGAAAGACCAGATGGAGTGATAGTGCATTTTGGTGGTCAAACTCCGCTTAAATTTGCAAAACGCCTTAGTGCTTTTGGGGCAAAGATTATAGGAACAAGTGCAAGGGTGATAGATTTAGCTGAAGATAGAAAGAAATTTGCTAAATTTATTGAAGATTTAGGCATAAATCAACCTAAAAATGGCACAGCTATAAGCGTTGAAGAAGCGATTATAAAAGCAAATGAGATAGGTTATCCTGTGCTTGTTAGACCAAGCTATGTTTTGGGTGGTCGTGCAATGCGTGTGGTGCATGATGAGAGCGAGCTTAGACTTTATATGCAAGAAGCCGTAGATGTGAGTGATAAATCTCCGGTATTAATCGATCAATTTTTAGACAATGCAACTGAGCTTGATGTAGATGCGATAAGCGATGGAAAAGAAGTTTATGTAGCAGGTATTATGGAGCATATTGAAGAAGCAGGAATTCACTCAGGCGATAGTGCTTGTTCTTTACCTGCTGTAAATATTGATGAAACTATGCTTGAAATGATTGAGCAAAAAACAAAAGATATTGCTTTAAATTTAGGTGTGGTAGGGCTTTTAAATATACAATTTGCTATCCATGATAATAAACTTTATATGATAGAAGTAAATCCAAGAGCTAGTAGAACTGTGCCTTTTGTAAGTAAGGCTACAGGAATTCCTTTAGCTAAGGTTGCAACGCGCGTGATGTGGCAAGGAAATTTAAGAGAAAGTTTGAAATTTTATGATACCTTTAAAGTGGTAGAAGAAAAAAATGGGATTTTAAGAGCTAAAAAACCAAAACACATTAGTGTAAAATCAGTGGTATTTCCTTTTGCTAAACTTAGTGGAAGCGATCTTGAGCTTGGGCCTGAAATGCGCTCAACCGGTGAAGTTATGGGTGTAAGCAAAGACTTTGAAAACTCTTATGCAAAAAGCCAACTTGCTTCTTCAAATTTCTTACCAGAAAGTGGCAATGTATTTTTATCACTAAGAGAACAAGATAAAAAATACGCAGTAGATTTAGCTAATGAATACATTAAGCTAGGATTTAAAATCATTGCAACAAGCGGTACTTATAAAATTTTACAAGAAGCAGGTTTAGAGTGTGAGTTTGTGCATAAAATTTCTGAAGGACGCCCAAATGTAGAGGATAAGTTAAAAAATTCTCAAATTCAACTTGCTATAAATACAAGCGATGAGCATAGTTTTAAAGGTGATACTAAAAAAATTAGAGCAAATATTTTACGCTTTAAAACCCCATATTTTACAAACTTAAGAGCAGCGTATGCAGGTGCTAAAGCGATTAAAGCTATACAAAATAAATCATGTCTTGAAGTAAAGAGCTTACAAGAATACTTAAAAGCATGATTTATCTTGCTCAAACTGATACAACAGCAGGGTTTTTAAGCAAGGACTTAAAAGCCCTTAATACTTTAAAGAAAAGACCTTTAAAGCAAGATTGTTTAATTACTACAGCTAAATTTAGTGAGCTTAAAAAACTTACAAGAGTACCAAGTCATTTTAAAAACACTATTAGAAAATCCAAAAAAACTACTTTTTTATATCCTAATTCTAAAGCAATACGCGTCGTGAAAGATTGTGCTCATGAGAATTTTTTAAAAGAGTTTGATTGGCTTTATTCTACTTCTGCAAATCTTCATGGAAAAAAATTTGATCTAAATTGGGCTATGCAAAATGCAGATAAAATAGTAGATGAAAAGTTTTTTGAAAGCGGAGCCTCAAAGATTTTTAAACTTCGAGGCGTTAAAAAAGTTAAGTTGCGCTAATTATTTTCCAAGCGGCCAAAATACTTTTGGTTCTTCACCGATTTTTGCTTGTCCATGATACATTCCAAGTTTATCTTTAGTCCAAGCATAGCCAACTTTTCCATTTTTATCTATAGAGATGATTCCACCTGTGCCACCAAGTTTAGCTACTTGTTTGATAGTTTCTTCGGCTGCTTTTTGTACTGAAAGTTTTTTGTATTTATACAAAGACGCAACTTCATGAACCACAGCCACTCTTATATAAATATCACCTGTTCCTGTGCAAGAAATCGCAACTGAGTCATTATTTGCATAATTTCCTGCCCCTATGATAGGAGAATCTCCAATGCGTCCTGTCATTTTATTTGTAGTACCACCTGTGCTTGTGCCTGCTGCAAGATTGCCATTTTTATCTAAAGCTATCGCACCTACTGTGCCTAAATATGGCTCTGTGCTTACACCAAGATGAGCCTTTGCTTTATCGCTATCTAGTAATACTTCTTTGCTTTTTTTAGCTTCTTGAAGTTGTTTGTATCTGTGCTCTGTGAAAAAATATTTTTGACCTACTATTTCTAAACCATGTTTTTTGGCTAATTTATCAGCACCCTCGCCCGCTATTAAAGTATGAGGTGTTTTTTCCATAACAAGTCTTGCTGCCTCTATAGGATTTTTAATCGTCCTAGCCATAGCAATTGCACCTGCTCTTAAATTTTTTCCATCCATTATAGATGCATCAAGTTCATTAAATCCATCAGAAGTAAAAACAGCACCTTTTCCAGCATTAAATTCAGGACTATCTTCCATTACTTTAATGGCAGCTATAACTGCATCAACAGAGCTTCCACCTTTTTCAAGTATGCTTTGGCCCGCTTTTAAAGATTCTTTCATTACTTTTTCTCTTTTAGCAAATTCTTCTTTAGTAAGTCCTAAGCCACTTGTACCACCGTGTATCACGATGATAGGTTCAAAATCTTTTGCAAAAGTATTATTACTTGTTAAAAATGCTAAACTAGCTAATATTAATAAAGCCTTTTTACTATTTGTTAAAAAACTCATTTTTATCTCCTTGTTACAAGCTTTTGATTTTATAATAATAAAAATTAAATATAAATTAATATTATAAAAATATTTATAATAATGATATTTTTTATTATTATATGTTTAGTTTTTGATTAAAGTTTTATTTTTGTAATTTTAGCTATAATTTGCGCTTTTGAAAAAAGGTAGATTATGATAGAAAGAACAAAAATAAGCTCTAATTTTGGTTGGTTTATGGTGATTTTAGGTGGTTTGGTTGAGTGTTTTTGGGTGAGTGGTTTAAAATACTCTACTGAAATTTGGCATTATGCTTTAACAGCCATTGGGGTTTGCATATCTTTTACATGTTTTTTAAAAGCTTGTGAAAGACTTGAAGTAAGCATTGCTTATAGTGTTTTTGTAGGTATTGGCACGGTTGGGGTGGTGCTTAATGAGATGTTTATTTTCAATGAGCCAAGTTCTATTACCAAACTTACTTTAATAGCTATTTTACTTTTAAGTATCATAGGCCTTAAAATCATTAGCAAGGAAGCTAAATAATGGAATGGTTCTTTTTGTTTTTAGCGACTGCTTTTGAAATTTTTGGTGTGATTATCATGAAACAACTTGTAAGCACTAAAAATAAGCTTTATCTTTTAGCTTTGATAGTGTGTTTTGGTTTTTCGTTTGGGTTTTTAAGCCTTAGTATGCAAAGCATTGCTATGAGTGTGGCTTATTCTATATGGACAGGAGCTGGAACTGCAGGTGGGGTTATCATCGGAGTGCTTTTTTACAAAGAAAGTAAAAGCTTTTTAAAGCTTTTTTTGATTGCTCTTATCATTGCTTGTACTGTGGGTTTAAAAATACTTTCATAGGTTTAAAATGAAAATATACATTAGTGGTATAGACACAGATGTTGGCAAAACTTATCTAAGTGCTAGAATTTGCAAGGAATTAGGATTTGATTATTTTAAGCTTATCCAAGCAGGCACGCCAAAAGATGGTGAGGTAGTAGCTGGGTTTAGCCCAAAAACTAAGATTTTTAAAGAAGGTGTGTTTTTACAAACCCCTGCTTCCCCGCACAAAGGCAGGATTTTAGAAAATTTAAGCTATAAAGCTTTTGATATACAAATTCCACAAAGCGATAAACTTATCATCGAACTAGCTGGTGGACTTTTTTCGCCCCTTGATGATGAAAAAACAATGATTGATTATATGAGTGTGTTTAAGTACCCTACGATTTTAGTGGCAAAAGACTATCTAGGAAGTATCAATCACACGCTTTTAAGTATAGAAGCACTAAAACAAAGAGATATTAAAATCCTTGCTTTAATCTTAAAAACCCAAGATAATTTTAGCAAGGATTTTATAAGCAATTACACTAAAATTCCTATCATAGAATTTGATGATAAAGTGTGTGAAAAACTTTCAAAAATCCTTGAAAATCTCTCTTAAAGACTCCACTACATAAGCAATCTCATCTTCATTTATAACATATGGTGGCATGAAATAAATTGTATTTCCAAGTGGTCTTAAAAGCAAGCCTTTTTCTAAGGCTCTTTGAAAGACTTCAAGTCCTGCTCTTTGGTATTTGCTTTTTTGTATATCAAATGCACTTACCATACCTAAATTTCTAAAATTTCCTAAAAAGTCAAATTCTTTTAAACTCTCCCATTGAGTTTTTATAAAAGCACTTTTGATTTTATTTTTTGCGATGATATTTTCTTTTTCAAAAATATCCAAAGTCGCATTAGCCGCTGCACAAGCTAGAGCATTACCCGTGTAAGAGTGAGAGTGTAAAAAGGCCTTTTGGCTCTCATAGCTATCATAAAATTTCTCATAAATTTCATCTTTAGTAAGCACCACTGAAAGGGGTAAATACCCACCCGTGATAGCTTTTGAAAGACATATATAATCAATGCTTTGCGAACAATAATCAAGCGCAAACATCTCCCCTGTGCGTCCAAAACCTGTGGCTATTTCATCAAATATCACTTGCACGCCATAATTTTTAGCAAGTTTAATCGCCTCATCTAAATACCCAAGCTCATACATGTGCATATTGCCCGCACATTGAAGTAAAGGCTCAAGTATAAAAGCACAAATTTCATGATGATGATTTTTTAAAATACTTTCTAAAATTTCAAGTTCTTTTGTATAGTCTTTGCTAGTTGGCACAGGTGTTGTGATACTTTTTAAAAGTAAAGGCTCATAGGTTTTTTTATAAAGTGCTACATCGCCAACGCTTAATGCACCTAGGGTTTCTCCGTGGTAAGAATTGCTAAGTGATAGGAATTTATCCTTTTTAGAGCCATTGTTTAAGTGGTATTGAAAGCTCATTTTTAAAGCCACTTCTATGGCTGAACTACCATTATCTGCAAAAAAGCATTTATTAAAAGGTAAAAGCTTGCAAAGTCTTTGCGAAAGCTTTATGATAGGCTCATGTGAAAAACCAGCAAGCAAGATATGCTCTAAATTTTGAAGTTGATCTTTGAATTTTTCATTGATGTATTCATTACAATGACCAAAGATATTTACCCACCAAGAGCTAATGCAGTCTATGTAGGATTTTTCATCAAAATCATACAAATACACTCCCTTAGCCTTTTTTATAGGTATTAAAGGTAAAAACTCATGATCGCTCATTTGCGTGCAAGGGTGCCAAATGTGTTTTAAGTCTAGTTCTTTTAAATTCATTTTTACTTCTTTGATTTTTATTACTAATGATACTACAATTTTTACTCAAATTTATGCTTTAAAATGAAAAAGGATTATTTAGAAAATATTTATATAATTAGCTTTTATCTTAAATTTAGAGGTAAAGTATGAAAAAAGTATTGATTATCTTGGCGATTTTATTTTTAAATTTTGCATACTCGCAAGAGGATTTGGTTGAAAAAGGAATTAAAGCCTATGAAAATGGTGATTATGTAAAAGCTGAAAAATATCTTAGAAAAGCTTGTGATTTAAATAATGGAACGGGTTGTTATAATCTCGGCATTATGTATAGTGTAGGCGAAGGTGTAAAAACAAATAGTTTTAAGGTGGTTGAATTATATCAAAAAGCTTGTAATTTGAACATTGGTGCTGGGTGTTATAATCTTAGCTTTATGTATGAAAATGGATTTGGTGTAAAAAAAGATGATTTCAAAGCTATAGAGCTTTATGAAAAAGCATGTGATTTAAATATTGGTTCAGCTTGTTCTAATCTTGGTGTCATGTATGAATTTGGCAAAGGAATAAAAAAAGATAATTTTAAAGCAGTGGAACTTTACCAAAAAGCTTGTAATTTAAATAATGGTGTGAGTTGTTCTAATCTTGGAACTATGTATATAAACGGAAATGGTGTCAGAAAAGATTATTATAAAGCTTTAGAATTTTATAGAAAATCTTGTGGTTTAAATGAAGGTTCAGGTTGTTCTAATCTTGGAGTTGTGTATATAAATGGATATGGTGTTAGACAAGATATTTCTAAAGCTTTAGAGTATTTTGGCAAGGCTTGTGATTTGAAATATGATAAAGGTTGTGAAAACTATGCAAGGTTTAAACAATAATGCAAATTGCACAAATTTTAGATGAGCTAAAACAACAAGATAATTTTAGAATTCTACGCTCATTAAAACATGAGGGAAAATATGTCGTTTATAATGGGCAAAAATTGCTAAATTTAGCGAGTAATGATTATTTAAATTTAAGCAATGAAAAAGCATTAAAGCAAGATTTTTTAACACATTTGAAAGAATTTGAATTTTCTAGTTCAAGTTCAAGAAGCTTGAGTGGAAATTATGCGATTTTTGATGAATTTGAAAGCTTTTTAGAAGCTAAGTTAGGCAGAAAAATCTTGCATTTTAACAATGGCTATGCCTTAAATGTTAGCTGTTTGCAAGCTTTAGCAAGCATTAAAAATACTTTGTTTTTAGCAGATAAACAAGTGCATGCAAGTATCATCGATGGTTTAAGGCTTGGCGGGGCTAAATTTATAAGATTTAAGCACAATGATATAAAGCATTTACAAAGCTTAGTGCAAAAGCATTATAAAGAATTTGAAAATATCATCATCGTAAGTGAAGCGTTATTTAGTATGGATGGAGATTTTGCACCTATAAAAGAATTCATAAATTTAAAAAAAGAGTTTAAAAATATCAAAATTTATATTGACGAAGCTCATAGCATAGGGTGTTTTAATGATGATGGTTTGGGTTATGTGAAATTTTTGGGATTAGAAAAGGAAGTGGATTTTTTAGTTTTTACCTTTGGTAAGGCTATAGCTTCTATGGGAGCTTGCATGATAAGTAATGAAAAAGATTTTTTTATCAACAAGGCAAGAGCTTTTATATACTCAACTGCCATTGCGCCTATCAATGTAGCTTGGACTTTGCATGTTTTTAAGCATTTGCACGAATTTAATGCTCAAAGAAAAGAGCTTTTAGAGCTAAGCGCTTGGTTTAAAAATGCTTTAGCAAGTAAAGGTGCAGTTTTAGGCGAGGCTTATGTGATATCTTTTATTTTAGGGCAAAATGCACTAGCTAGTGAAATTTCACAAAAGCTTTTAGAAAATGGTGTTTTTGCGCCTGCTATTAAAGAGCCAACCGTGGCTAAAAATACAGCTAGAATTCGCTTTTCTTTGCATACTGGGCTAGTGAAAAAAGACTTAGAAAAGGTTTTGGAGGTACTTTGAAAACTCATTTTTTACATGAAAATGCAAATTCGCGCGAGTTGATTTTATTTTTTTCAGGGTTTTGCTCACATTTTAGCCATTTTACGCATTTAAAAAGTGATGTAAATGTTTTAATGGTGTATGATTATGCGAATTTTGATTGGGAATTTGATCTTCATAAATTTGAAAAAATCACTCTTATTGGCTTTTCTATGGGAGTTTGCGTGGCGAGCAAAATTTTAAAAGATATAAAATTTGATAAAAAAATAGCCATAAATGGCACAAATTTACCTATAAATGATGAATTTGGGATTAAAAAAGCCATTTTTAAACTTACGATGAAAAGATTTGCTTTGGAAGATTTTAAAGCAAATTTGCTTGAAAAAAGAATGAATTTAAGTGATGAATTTTATTTTGAAAAAAACGAGCATTTAAAAGCAGAACTTTTAAGTTTATATGAGTTTTGCACTAAAGATTTAAACGAAAAATTCACTTGGGATAAAGCCATAATCAGTAAAGATGATAAGATCTTTCCACCAAAGCATGTTTTGAATTTTTTCAAAGAAAAGGCAATGTTTGTCGATGAGCCACATTTTGCATTTTTTAAATACCACACTTGGGAAGCACTTTGCAAACTTTCATAAGAGCAAAAGACACTTATAGTGCAAATACACCAGTGCAAAAAGACATGGCTAAAGAGCTTTGTAAAATGCTTAGTGAGAATGATTTGAGCGATTTTAAAGCGGTGTTTGAATTTGGCTGTGGGGTAGGGATTTTTAGTAAGGCTTTGCAAGAGTGTATTAAATTTAAGCATTATTTTTTAAATGACATTTATGCTTTTGAAAATCCTTGTAAGTTTGATGAATTTGGTATTTTTGATATGAATGATCTTAAAAATCATCATTTTTATACGAAAAAATTTGATCTTATAGCTTCCAATGCTTGCATGCAGTGGCTAAAGATAGATGAGCTTTTAGAAAATTTTGCAAGCATGCTAAATAAAAATGGGATTTTACTTTTTTCTACTTTTGGAGAAAAAAATTTCACTCAAATAAAACAAAGCACTAATTTATCACTTAAATATTTAACTTTAGAGCAAATTGCACAAAAGCTTTCTAAAAAATTTAAGATTATCAAGGCAAAAGAAGAGTTAAAAGAGCTAAAATTTGATGATACTTTAGAGCTTTTTAGACATTTGAAATTAAGCGGGGTTAATGCTTTGGGTGATAAATTTTTTATAAGCAAGGCATTTTTAAAAAACTACGAAAAAGAATTTCAAAATACCTTGACTTACCATCCTTTATTTTTTATGTGTCAAGTTTGTTAAATTTGATAGATATTTTTTTGCTAATTCTTCTCTTAGATAAAGCTTGTTAAAATCACTTATATCCATACATAAAGCAAAAGCATAAATTTGATGAGTTTTTTTATCTTTTATAAAACCTACGATTTGTCCGTATTTTTCTTTTCCCCAGCCTGTTTTTGCAAAAAACTCATAATGGCTATTTTCGCTAAGTTTTATTATATTTATAATTTCTTTTTGTATGTTTTTAGGATAATCTAATTTTAGATTTGCTAGTTCAAAAAGTAAGTTTGCTTGTTCTTTAAGACTAATTTGTAAAGAATCATCTATCCAAAATTCGTCGATTTTACTTATTTTTTGGTTGCCATAATTAAGTTTATTTAAGTTTTTTTGCATTTTTTCTAAGCCGATTTTTCTAGCTAGTTCTTTATAAGCAGGTAGTTGTGATCTTTGCATAGCTAGGGCTAAATTTGCGTCATTTTTCCAAGAGGGTAAAAATACCTTTTCACCTTTGTAGTGATAAAAAATTTCATTGGTATCTTTTACAATACCTTCATTCAGTGCGATTAGGGCATTGAAAATTTTAAAAGTAGAGGCAGGTAAAATGCGCTTGTTTGCTTTTTTAAAATCATTACTATAATAATTTTTGCCATCATAAGCTATAAAAACTCCACTTTCATTGTAATCTTTAAAAAGATCTTCTAAATTTTCATTTGCCAAAGCAAAAGAGCAAAAAAGACTAAAAAGTAAAAGTAATTTTTTCAATTTATTTCCTTTTTCATTAAAAAATTTTTCAATTCTTGCTGATCTCTTATAACAATATTTTCTTTGATGATTTTAAATCCTGCTTTTAAAAAGAAATTTTTAGCACTAAGGCTAGCAAAAGTATAAATTTCACTATAAGGATAGTTTTTAAGAGCAAATTCCAATAAAGCTTTGCCATAACCTTGATGAGCATAGTTTGTATGAGTAAAGCAAAGATCGAGTGTTTTTTCTTCTAAATTTATACTTATAAAAGATATGATTTGGCCTTTTTCTTCATAAACAAAACCTAGTTGATTTTGAAATTTTCTTTCCCAAGCTTTTTGGTCTATATTAATCCATGCATGAATTTGTTCTTTTGTGTAATCATTTTTACAAAGAGTGGATACGCTTTGCTTAAAAAGCTTGATACAAGAAGTTAAGTCTTTTATATCAAGCTTTCTTATCAAGCACTTTCCTTAAAGCCAAAGAAGCTAAAGCAAGTCCAAAAGAGGCTGTTACACCCATAAATGAGCCAAGATCTTTACAATGAGCTTCTTCATCTGAAAATACCACATCAAAATCCCCTTTAAAGCCTGATTTTCTAAGCTCATAGCGGAATTTTTTAGCTAAAGCATCGCCATGTGTTTTAAATATGCTTGTCGTTTTAATACGCGTTGGGTCAAGCTTTCTAGCTCCACCGGTTGATGAGATAAAAATTTGCTTTTTCAAATCAACCAAATTAGCCAAAGCAACCTTAGCAGGTATATCGTCAATCGCATCAATGATTAAATCAAACTCACTTAGATCAAAACTTTTCAAAAACTCATCATCGATTTTACTAACTATACCTTTGGCATTGTAAATGCGTTCAAAAACCTTAGCTTTTTCCTCGCCTATATTTTCGCTATGAAGTTGGCGGTTTTGATTAGTAGTTTCAAATTTATCCGCATCAATTAAAGTTAGATTGCTAAAGCCACTTCTAAAAAGCGCATCAACGCAAATTCCACCAACTCCACCAAGTCCGCAAACTAAAACTTTAGTGTTTTGAATTTTGATAAAATTTTCTTCATTAACAAGCCATTTTATACGCGTGTATCTATCCATTTTTTATCCATTTTTTGAGATTTTTCATTTGTTTATAAGCTGTTAGATCAAGCATTATAGGGGTTATTGTGGCATAGCCTTGTTTTAAAAGTGCTATGTCTGAATCTTTTTCATTTTCATGATCAAGATTAGCAGCAGCTAGCCAGTAGTATTCTACACCTCTTGGATTTGTATTTGAGTGTGCTTCATAACTATAAATTCTTTTACCTGCTTTGCAAATTTTTAAGCCCTGAAAGGCTGTTTTGCTAGAAGGAAAGTTGATATTTAAAAATTCTTTTTTATCTAAAGGAAAGCCCTTTTCAAAGATATTTTTGACTATTTTTTTAGTAAGTTTTAAAGCAAGTTTATAATCAAGCTCTTTTTGGCTATCTTTATAAAATTGTGATAAAGCAATGGCAGGAATTCCATGAAGTACTGCTTCCATTGCTCCTGCACAAGTTCCTGAGTAGGTTATATCCTCGCCTACATTAGCTCCTTTATTAATCCCACTTATGACAAGATCAGGCAAACGCTTTTTGTATAAAGCATGCAAAGCAAGATAAACACAATCTGCAGGCGTGCCATCATCAAGTTTATAAAATCTTTTACCAACCTTGTGAAATCTCAAAGGTTTGGTTAGTGTTATAGAGTGCGAGCATGCTGACTTTTCACTAGCAGGAGCTACTATGGTGATTTTAGCTTTAAAATGCTTTCTTAGCATTTTAATAAGTTTTTTTAAACCTTCACTTTCGTAGCCATCATCGTTTGTTATTAAAATTTCTTTCATATTTTTCCTTTTTTTAAATTTTAACATAAGTGATAAAATATTTTTTAAAATAAAGAAAAATTATTAATGGTGTTTTGTATTACAATTTATTTATAATTATGATAATATATTTAAATTTAAATATTCAAGGAGGAAAAATGCAAAAAATTAAATTCATAATGATATTTAGTGTATTTGTAGCTTTTTTTATCGGATGTTCTTCTAAAGAGCAATTTAATCCTTTGGCACGTTCTTTGGGCGGTGTAAATGATATTGATCCTTTAAAAATAGGTAAAAATCCAACACCACCTGCTAAGCAAAAAACACCAGCTTTAGTAGATGGGAAACATTTTCCTGCTATACCGCTTGTGCCACCAGTAATTACTACAAATACTTTTAAAGGAGATAATCCCATAAAAGGACCATTGCCAAGGTTAACTTCGGATAATAAATTTACTTCAAACGCTTTGTATGAAAATTCAGGTATTGCAAGTGATTTTGTAACTATTATGAATCCAAATGGTGCTGCATTAACTGTTTGGGCATTAAATCCAGGGAATTGGATATGGGGTTATAATTTATTTGATAGCAAGCCTTTTGGTGATGCAAGAGTTTGGCAGTTCATTGAATTTCCAAATAATAAAGTAATGATTAAAATGCAAAAACTTTAACTTGTTTAAATGCCTATGGAAATGGCATTGTGCATTATCCTTGTGATCAAAGCAATTTTGCTCAGTATTGGAGACTCTTTCCTATGAGTAATGGCGCTTATCAAATTCAAAATTATGCTACCCAACAATGTATACAAACAACAGTTGGAAATGTAATGGAGGAATTTTATTTTAACTATTATAGTATTTATTTGACGCCTTGTTTGAAACCAAAAGAAAAAAATTTAGATAGACAATGGAGTATAAGTGCGCCTGCTTTTCAAACAAGATCACCTTATGCTTATACAGGAGAGTAATAATGAGAAAGATAATATTTTTAATTTTTAGTTTTAATTTATTATTTGGAGCTTTAGAAAATTATAATAGTGGCACTTGGAATTTACAAGGCTCATCAGCTTCTACTGAAAGCAAATGGAATATTAGTATAAGACAGCTTGTAACGGGTGCTAATCCTATGGATATATTAGCTGTTCAAGAAGCAGGAGTTTTACCAAGTACAGCTATAATGACCCCAAGACAAGTTCAACCTGTGGGAGTTGGAATTCCTATTCATGAGTATGAGTGGAATTTGGGCTCATCAAGCCGTCCAAATTCTGTTTTTATATACTATTCAAGAGTTGATGTTGGGGCAAATCGTGTGAATATGGCTATAGTAAGTAGAGTGCAAGCTGATGAGGTTTTTGTTTTACCACCTCCAACCGTTGCTTCAAGACCTATTATAGGAATTCGCATAGGAAATGATGCGTTTTTTAGCATACATGCTTTAGCAAGTGGGGGTAATGATGGTGGAGCTATTGTGAGTGCTGTGGATAGTTTTTTTAGAAATAGACCAGAGATTAATTGGATGATTTTGGGTGATTTTAATAGAGAAGCAGGATCTTTGGTTTCTTTACTTGATCCAGATTTAAGAGCGCGTACGCGTGTGATCCCTCCAAATACTAATACTCAAACTAGCGGAAGGATTATTGACTATGCTATCACAGGAAATTCCAATACAGCTTCTTTGTATAATCCACCGCCAATCATTGCTCTTTTAGCTGTAGCAGGACTTAGAACTTTTTTAGCTTCTGATCATTTTCCTGTGAATTTTAGAAGACCTTAGGAGTAAATGATGAAAAAAATTTGTATTTTATTTTTTATGGTTTTGAGTTTTTTAAGAGCTGAGGTTAGTTTAGATGAATTAGAAGATTTTACACCTATGTTTGCCATAAGATCTTTAGAAACAGGAATTTCACTAAGTCCTTTTAGGTATAGCTCTGAAATACTAGAAGAGCAAAATTGGTTTTTAAAAGAAATAATACTTAGCGATGAGTTAAAAGAAAAAGACAGGTATGCTGTGCAACGCCCTTTTGGTTATGTGCAGTTTATAAATCCTAGAGGTGCTGATGTGTGTTTGGCTGTTTTAGATGAAAAAACTTTTGGAACAAAATCTTGTAAGCAAGATTTACAAGATGGACAAATGCAAACGGTTTTTTCTATCATGCCTACTACAAGTTCTGCTGTGCAAATCAGGTCTTTAACGCATGGTGGGGTAAAATGTATGAGCACTTTTTATGAAGCACGCGTGCCTATAGAAAATCGCTTTGGTTTAGATGATTGTACCGTAAATCCTTCTGTACCTATAGAATTAAAAGAATTATTTTTCTTTGCCCCTGCTATCGTTGAAGCAACTCCGCTTTATTAAAAATTTACTTGCTATTTTAGCAAGTAAATTTTACTTTTTTAACGCAATATTTATTCATTTTTTTAAGTCAAAAAAAGATATTATTTTAACTTTAAATTTAAAGGTAAAGCATGGATTATAAAAAAGCATTTTATTCAAAGTTAGAGGATTGTTATTTAGGTGCGAAAATCAAAAATTCGCAAAACCAAGCTAAAAATGGTTTTACAAATTTACTTGTTATAAAAGAAAAATATTTTCAAAAAATCAAAGACTATTTAGACACACAAAATCTTTATACAGATACTTATAATAAACTTTATAATTTTTTTAGCACCTATTTAAACGAAACAGGAACGCCGTTTTTTTACGATACACCTATGTATAAAAATATCTATGCAAGGGTATATTCAAATTCAAAAGACACAAGTCTTTTTTATAAAACACAAAATTTATACTATGTAAAATCAGATACTATTTATAATCCTTTAAGCTTGCAAAGTGAAGATAAAAAATACACTTTAAATTTTCTTACCGATGAGTATGAGCAAAATGCTGATAATAACAAAAATAAAATCAATTTTTATTTGCAAAATATACAAGATGATAATATAAACATAAAAGTGATAAATTCTAAAAATAATGATGGTGCAAATGTATTTAAACAAAACTCAAGTGAATTTAGTGATGTTTTTTTAAAGACTTTAAAAAATGCACAAATAAACATAAAAGAAGAAGAGCTAAAAAAGCTTTTTAAAACTTATAAAAAACAAAATGAAGTAGATTTTTTTATCCATAAAAATGCGAAAGAATTTTTAAAAGAACAATTTGATTTGTGGTTGTTTTCTTATGTGAATGATAGCATTACTGATTGGACTAAAGAAAAGATAGATGAGATCAACGATCTAAAACAAATCGCTTTTGCTATCATTGATATGATAGCTGACTTTGAAAATGAGTTAAAAGCTATATGGTTAAAGCCAAAATTTGCTAAAAATGTTCACTATGTATTTAGCTTAGATACTATTAAATCACACTCAAACAACGCTGATGAAATTTTAAAATCCATCTACAAAGATGTAAAATTTAATGAGCAAATTACAGAATGGAAAGAATTAAATTTCATAAATGATGAGTTTGATATAAAGTTTATAAACGATGAAAAATACAAATTCTTACCGCTTGATACAAAGTATTTAAGTGAGGAAAATTATTATAAACTTTTGCAAAGTTTTGAAAATTTAGATGAAATTTTAAATGGAGAGCTTATAAAAGCAGATAATTTTCAAGCACTTAACTCTCTAATGCCAAAATATCAAGGTAAAATAGATCTAATTTACATAGATCCACCATTTAACACAGGAAGTGACTTTGACTACAAAGATAAATTTCAAGATAGCACTTGGCTTTCTTTAATGCATAATCGCTTGGAATTAGCAAAAGAATTTTTAAGCGATAAAGGAAGTTTTTATTTGCATTTGGATGAAAATGCTGATTATTTTGGGAGAATTTTATTGAACGAATTTTTTGGAGAAATGGAGTGTAAAAAAATTACATTTGACACAAATGCTACCAAAGATGAAGAAGCCGATTTATTTGGATATAAAAGCTTTGGTAATAATTTTGTCTTAAAAAGCTCAACTATTCTTTTTTTAAAAAAAGCAAATAGCATTTTCAATAAACTGTGGAAGCCAAATAGAAATTCTTCTTTGTTAAATTTAGGACAGCTTGATTTAATAGGAATTTCTACAATTGAAACGCCTAAAAAATAACAGATTACGAATATTATATTCAAAAATGGAAAAATGGTAAATTATGTCATGAAAAGATTGACATTAAAGATGAAAAAATATATCCATTGGGTGATATTTGGAACGATTTGTATTCTTTTACTCAATCTGAAATGAGAGTTAGTGAAAATATATCTTTTTATAGTTCACAAAAACCGGAAAATATGCTAAGAAGAATAATACAGTCTAGTTCTGATGAAAATAGTGTTGTAATGGATTTTTTTGTAGGTAGTGGAACTACTTTGGCGGTATCTCATAAATTAAATAGAAAATACATTGGCATAGAAATGGGCGAACATTTTTATGAAAAATATTTAACATTTAACAAAGATACTAAGAAATATGAATATAGGTTGGGTTTGCTTGGAAGAATGAAGAATGTTATAGCTGGTGATATTGAATTTTGTGCTATAGATAAAAAAAGAAGATCATCTCTTTCTAAAATGATAAATTTTAAAGGTGGTGGTGCTTTTAGATACTATGAACTTGAAAGCTATGAAGAAAGTTTAGAAAATTGTGAATACAAACTTGATGAAAATTCACTTATAGATTATAGAAAATCACGCAAACTCATAAAAGCACTTAAAAAAGGCGAAAATATATGTCTTGATATGAAAGCTTATGATAAAGAATTTGATATATTTTTAACGATGTCAAATCTTTTAGGACTTCAAATCAAAAATATTTTTATAGATGAAAATGGCATAAAATCTTGCAAATTTGAAAACGATGAGATTATAAATTTAGCAAATATAGACTTAATTAAATATCCAAAACTAAAAAATCTAATTTGGTGGGAAAAGTGATGAATGAGAGTGAATTATATATTTATTTAGGACAAGATGAGCATTATATTACTCTTGATGAAATGAATTCGATTGTAAATACTATTAGTATAATTAGCAATGATTTGTGTGTAAAGTTGTTATCAAATTATCAAGATATTTCATTGGTTATATATCCATGTGAACAAGGTTCGTTTAAATTAAAAATTAAACATATGTTGTTAGGTGCAGGTGTTTGTATTTTGACTTGGCTCAATGAAAGTGAAGCTGGTAGAGCCTTTGT
Organism: Campylobacter sp. IFREMER_LSEM_CL2256; assembly: GCF_025771645.1. Taxonomy (NCBI): domain Bacteria; kingdom Pseudomonadati; phylum Campylobacterota; class Epsilonproteobacteria; order Campylobacterales; family Campylobacteraceae; genus Campylobacter; species Campylobacter sp. IFREMER_LSEM_CL2256. The sequence goes on along the minus strand of NZ_JAKMQQ010000004.1, from coordinate 44,605 downwards.
TGAAGGCTTAACAGGACATGAAACACCATATTATTATAAGAGGGCTGGACAAATTTTAGGAGATGTAATAAAAGGTGTATTGGAAAAAGATATATTTACACTCGAAAAAATAAATAACGAATTAGGTAATTGCGGGTATATTTTAGATAAATCTATAAAAGAAAAAAGCGTGTTGTATGAAGCAATCAATAAGAGCAAAACGATAAAATCAATAAGTTTTAACAATGAGAATAGCAATGCAATACCAAAAAAAGATTTTATTAATCATATTAAAAAAGGTGATATTATCCGTCAATTAGAACCTAATTATGAAATATTAGATTTAATAATTTCAAAATCGATCAACACTAAGCAACAAGGAAAATGGACGTTTGAATTATTAGAGACTAAAAAAAAGTTTAATGCAAAAATACTAGATAATGTATTTATGTCAAAATTTTTAGATGGTTTTTATCCGCTTAAAGAAGGTAATCAGGATGATATTATCAAGGCTTTATTACGCATAGATACAAAAATAAAAAATGGAAATAAGGAAACGGAGGAATACTTTATTCAAGAAATTTTTAATTTCAATGAAAATAAAATTAAAGTTATTCCTCAAGAATTTGAAAAATATCTGCAAGTAAAGTATGATTATAAAATACCAAGTCTTTTTAATTGAGATTAAAGGTAAAAAAGCTAATGCAAAATAACATTATTTTTTATACTATGCAAGTTAAAAAGTTCAAAGCAGGGTTTTATGAACTTGGCGATAGTGTGTATTTAAATCAAGAAAGTTTAGTAAAAACTTTTTTACATCCTAAGAGAAAATATTGATATGTATATTAAAAACATATTGTAAGATGAGTAGTTACAAGAATTTTCAGTATGTAAAAAATTCTTACATGCTGAAAATGATGAAAAACAATTAAAGCTTTAAAGGAAAAATAATGGCTAAAGCAAAACAAAACACAAGAACACATTTATTGTTAAATAAATTTATCCATGATAAATCACTAGTGCAAAAGCTTGATGAAAGTTATGATTTTAGTAATTTTTCTCAAGCTATAAATTTACAATTTTATCAGCAAGAAAGTGTTAAAAATGCTTTAGCCATACTTTCTTTTTATATGAAAGATGAGTTAAATTCGCATGAATATAATCAAGAACGCAGAAATCTTTTAGCATTTTATCAAGATGAAAGTGAGAATTTAAAACTACAAAAAGAACATATCGCAAGAGCTTCATTTTGGATGGCTACAGGAAGTGGTAAAACTATAGTTATGATCAAACTTATAGCTTTGATACATGAATTTATTAAAAATAATCAATTACCTAAAAAGCCTATCATGCTTTTAGCACCAAATGATAAGATTTTAAATCAATTCAAAGCAAATATAGCTAAATACAACAATCATCACAGCAATTTTATCAAAATAAAAGATTTAAAAGATTTTGAAAGCATAGAAAAAGAAGCTAGTTTGTTAAATGAAGCGGTGGTGTATTTTGCAAGAAGTGATTTACTTGAGAGTGAAGAAAATGTAGGCAAAGATAAAAAAGCAAAAAGATTAAACTATAAAAATTATCTTAATAAAGGTGGTTGGTATATATTGTTAGATGAAGCTCATAGAGGCGATAGTAAAACATCACTAAGAAAAAACTATTATCATGAGCTTGCTAGAGGTTTTATCAAAGAAGATGAATTTCCAAAAGGCTTTGTTTTTAATTTTTCTGCTACCTTTGAAGATGAAATAGACTTTATAACTTGTGCTTATAATTATAATCTTCAAAAATTCAATCAAGAAGGATATGGTAAAAATATAGCAGTTTTAAATGAGAATTTAGATTTTAAAAGTGAAAATAACGAAGAAGTAAAAATTAAAACGATTTTAGAAAGTTTTATAATTTTCAATGCTATTGTAAAATCAAAAGAAGAATTGTTTTTAAAAAGATCAGACTTTAAATATCATAATCCTTTAATCATAGCAGTTTCTGATAAAGTAAATACTCAAGATGCGGGTATAAAAGCGTATTTTAAAGCAGTGTATAATGTATTAAAAAATAAAGTAGATGTGAGCAATATAGCTTTAGAACTTTATGAAAAACTTCAAAATCAAAATTTGTATTTTGGTATAAATACACTAAGTGATGATTTTTTAAAATATATAAAAAATGCAAATAATGATGAACTTAGAGAAAATATTTTTTATGCAAATGCAAATGCAAAATTAGAATGTTATAGCATTAAAGGAAATGATAAAGAATTGGCTTTTAAGAGTAAAAATTCAAACAAACCTTTCATGCTTTTAAATATTTCAAATGCAAAAGAATGGGAAAAAGATTTTTTACTTGAGCTTGGGGTAGAAAGCATAAGTGATATATCACAAAGTCATTTTGAAAATATCAATAGCTCACAATCTTCTATCAATATAATGCTAGGAAGTAAGGTTTTTTCAGAAGGTTGGGATAGCAATCGTGTAAATTTAATTTCTTTTATCAATATAGGAAGCATTAATGCTAAAAAATATGTTTTGCAAACTATAGGAAGAGGTGTTAGAATAGAACCTTTCTTAAATATAAGAAAGAGATTAAATGCTTTAAAAGAGATGTTTAAAATTGATGAGCGATGTGTAAATTTAGCATGTGGTTTAGAAACTCTTTTTGTAATGGCAAGTGATAATGAAGCCATAAAAGCTATCATAGAGGGTATAGAATGTGAATTTATGGAAAGTAAGCATTTAAAAGGATTTAAAGAAACAAAATTGTCGTTTAATTTACCTGTGCCAAAATACAAAAATGAAGCAAAGCTAAAAAATATTTATAAAATTTCAGAAAAAGAAGCAAAATCTTTAAAAGAATTTATAAAATCTTACGATGAGGATGTTTTGATTTTAGAGCAGTGTTTGTATAAAAATTTTAAATATTCCACATTAGAAGAATTTTATAAATTTAGCGAAGGAAAAGAAAGTAAAATACAATCAGGAGACAATGTAGAATTTAATGAAAAAACAACATTAAAAACAATTAATAGCGTATTAAATTCTAAGGCCAAAGTTTTGGATAAATTTGTAAAGTTAGAAGAAGAAATAACGCACCATAAAAATATACAAGCAAAGTTAGATTTTGAAACTGTTCAAAAAATCAATAAGACTATAAAAGATGTTTTAAATGCAAAAAGCGAAGATGAATTAAAAGCAGATTTTGAAAATAAAAAAATAAATTTAGATGAGCTAATGCAAGGTATAAAAGAAAGTCAAAAAAGCAAGGAGGTGCAAAACTATATAATTAGTGCAAAACTTAGCAAGCATTATTATAGCCCTTTAATCATTTACAATAAAAATGATAAAGAAAATAAGATTAATTTTGCCATTTCTAATAAAAGTGAAAAAGAATTTTTAGAAGATTTAGAAAGTAATTTAAAATCATCTTTTTTTGAACAATATGAATGGTATTTTTCTAAATTGGTAGAAAATCAAGATGAAATTTATATCCCTTATTTTGATGAAGAACAACAAAAAGAAAGAAAATTTTATCCTGATTTTATATTTTGGTTAAAAAATAAACAAAGTGGAGATTTTTTTATATATTTTATAGATCCAAAAGGTTTAAAAATAGAAGATAATCCTAGATTTAAATTAAAAGGCTTTAAAGCAATATTTGAAAATAAAAATTTAAGCTATGAAGATAAAAACATAAAAGTAAATTTATTTTTTTATAATAAAAATTATACTTTTTCAGATGAATTAAAAGACTTTGTTAAATCCACAATAGAGGATATTTTCAAATGAAAACCTTTTTAGTTTGTGCTTTAGAGCCTTCAGCAAATTTGCATTTAAAAGAAGTTTTAAAAGCTTATAAAAACGAGTATAAAGAATTTGATTTAGTAGGAATTTATGATGAGAGTTTGTGTAAAGAATTTAGTCTAAGCTCCAAGCCACTTTATAGCTCACATGAGTTTAGTGCTATGGGTTTTATAGAAGTTTTGCCTCTCATTTTAAAAGCCAAAAGAGCTATAAAAGAGCTAGTAAATTTAAGCCTTACTCAAAAGATTGATGCGATTTTATGTATAGATTCTCCCGCTTTTAACATACCTTTTGCAAAGGCTTTAAAAAAAGCAAATTCTAAAGTAAAAAGAATTTATTATATCTTGCCTCAAGTTTGGGCATGGAAAAAAGGTCGCATACCTATCATAGAAAGTCATTTTGATGTGTTAGCTTCTATTTTGCCTTTTGATAGTGAGTTTTTTAGCAAAAGTACTTATATAGGACATCCACTTTTAGATGAGATAAAAGAATTTAAAAATCAAGAAGATGTAAAAAATATACTTTCAAAAAAAGATGATGAAAAAACAATCGCTTTCTTACCAGGCTCAAGAAAAAGTGAAATAAAACGTTTAATGCCTATTTTTAGAGAATTAAGCACTAAATTTAAAGGTAAAAAAATCCTTTGTGTGCCAGAGTTTAATTTAAAAAGACTAGAACTTTATGGAGATATAAATGGCTTTGAAATTCAAAACAATACCCCAAAAGTGCTTAAAAATGCTGATTTTGCTTTTATTTGTAGTGGTACAGCTACACTTGAAGCAGCTTTGGTCGGCACGCCTTTTGTGCTTGCTTATAAGGCTAAAGCTATTGATGTATTTATCGCAAGATGTTTTGTAAAACTCAAACACATAGGCCTTGCAAATATCTTTTTAGATTTTGCAGGAAAAAGCGAGCTTAATCCTGAATTTTTACAAGAGCAAGTGAATGTGGAAAATTTGTATCAAGCTTATCTTAAATACGATTATAAGGCATTTTTTGATAAAGTAGATTTTTTAAAAGAATATTTGCAATTTGCAAGTGCAAAAAATTTAGCTAAAATACTTTATGAAATCAAATAAGGATAAATCATGCAAAAAGAACCTATGAGTAAATATGGCTATGAGAAATTAGAAAAAGAATTAGAACATTTAAAAAAAGTTGAACGCCCAAAAGTAGTAGAAGAAATAGACATAGCAAGAAGCCATGGAGATTTAAAAGAAAATGCAGAATATCACGCAGCTAGAGAAAAACAAGCTTTTATAGAAGGTAAGATAGCTGAACTTGGGGATTTGATCTCAAGAGCGCAAATCATCGATCCATCTTCTTATGAGCATGATAGTGTGAAATTTGGCTCAACTGTTGTTGTAGAGGATTTAGAAAGTGAAAAACAAAGCACTTATACTTTAGTAGGGGTAAATGAGGGAAATTTAGAAAAAGGTTATATTTCCATTAGTTCGCCTATTGCTAAAGCAATGCTTGGTAAAAAAGAAGGGGATGATTTTAAAGTGCGTTTGCCAAAAGGCGAGAGTGAATTTGAAATCATTTCTATAGAATACAAAGCTTTGGAATTTTAATTTTTGCAAAAAATAATTATAAAAGAAAATGCTATTTTCATTGCTGATGTGCATGAAAATGAAAATAGGCGTGGTTTTTGGGATTTTTTACAAGCCTTAAAAGATAAAAAAATTCAAACTCCACAGCTTTTTTTAATGGGCGATATTTTTGATCTTTTAATTTATGAAGTAAAAGCCACGCATGATTTTGCAAAAGCTTATATAGACTTACTTGAAGAGCTTGCTGATGAGATTGAAATCATTTATTTAGAAGGTAATCATGATTTTAATTTGGCTAAATTTTTTAAAAAAGTGAAGGTTTTTAGCATAAAACAACAGCCTTTGCTTTGCGAATTTAAAGATAAAACCTTAGTAAAATTATCCCATGGGGATATTTTTTTAAGACCTTTTTTGCAATTTTGCTTAAAAAGTTTGAGAAATCATTATTTGCTACTTTTTTTAAATTTTTTAAATGTTACTAGTAAAGAAAAAATTACTCAAAAAATTTTAAAAAATCAAAATAAAAAACAACTTATTAGAAAAATTCCTCAATTTGCTACTTTAGTAAAAGAGCGTATAAAACACTACAATGTAAAATTTATAATAGAAGGACATTATCATCAAGATGTATTTTTAGAATTTGAGAATATAAAATATTTAAATTTACCTACTTTTGCATACAAGGAAAGTTTTTTTGTAGTAAAATATGAACCAGAAATCAGATTTCACAAAATAGAACTTAAGGAGGCATAATGTTTGATGAGAATGTCGTTAAAACAGGTTCAAATGAAATGGAGCTTGTTGATTTTCGCATCTTTAAGCAAGGCCAAGATAAAGTCTATGAGGGAATTTATGGTGTAAATGTTTCTAAGGTTAGAGAAATCATAAAAATTCCTTTTTTGACTGAAATTCCAGGAGTGCCTGAGTATGTTGAAGGTATTTTTGATCTTCGTGGTGTGGTAATTCCTGTGATTAATCTAGCTAAATGGATGCAAATTCAAGAGCCAGAAATGACAAATATAAAACCTAGAGTTATCATTACTGAATTTAGTAATGTATTAATCGGTTTTATCGTACATGAGGCAAAAAGAATTCGTAGAATTAATTGGAAAAATATCGAGCCAGCTAATTTTGCTACAAGTGCAGGTAGCTTGGATAAAAGCAAAATAACAGGTGTAACTAGAATCGAGGGTGATGAGGTTTTACTTATCCTAGATTTAGAAAGTATAGTGCAAGAGCTTGGAATTTATACTCCACAAACTGATATTGAAGATGATAAGATTCAAAAAATTGAGGGTATAGCTTTAGCACTTGATGATAGTTCTACTGCAAGAAAACTTGTTAAAGATTTACTTAATAAAATCGGCTTAAAAGTTGTAGAAGCAAAAGATGGGGTTGAAGGTTTACAAAAACTTCAAGAGCTATATGGAGCCTATGGTGATGATTTAAATAAACATCTAAAAATCATCGTAAGTGATGTTGAAATGCCTCAAATGGATGGTTTCCACTTTGCGGCTAAAGTAAGAGAAGATGAGAGATTTAAAAATATTCCTATCGTGTTTAACTCTTCTTTATCAAATGAGTTTATGAGTGATAAAGGTGTTAAAGAAGCAGGTGGTGAGGGATATTTGGTTAAATTTAACGCAAGTGATTTCTTTGCTGAAATTTCTCGTGTTATTAAAAAACATGAAAAAGGTGAGGAGTAAAAATGGAAGATATTCAAGAAATACTTGAGGATTTTTTAGTTGAAGCCTTTGAACTAGTTGAGCAAATTGACCATGATTTGGTTGAATTAGAAGCAAATCCTGAAGACTTAGAACTATTAAATAGAATTTTCCGCGTTGCACATACTGTTAAAGGTTCATCAAGCTTTTTAAATTTTGATGTTTTAACAAAACTTACTCATCACATGGAAGATGTTTTAAATAAAGCAAGACACAATGAGCTTAAAATTACTCCTGAAGTAATGGATGTGGTTTTAGAGTCTATTGATATGATGAAAACCTTATTAAATTCTATTAGAGATAATGGAAATGATACAGCAATAGGACTTGATATAGCTCCAATTTGTACAAGATTAACCGCTATTTCAGAGGGTGAAAGTTTAGAGTCTGTTGCACCGGCTAAAACTGAAGAGTCAAAAGAAGAAGTAAAAGAAGAGCCAAAGGCTGAAGAACCTGAAGTTGATGTAAATAAACTCAGCGATGATGAGGTTGAGGCTGAAATTGAAAGACTTTTAAAAGTAAGAAAAGCTGAAGACCAAGCAAGACGTGCTGAAAAGAAAAAAACACAAGAAGCTAATCCAGCTCCAAGTAAACCAGCCGCTCAAGCACAAAATGCAACTGCTGAGAAAAAAGTTCCTGCAGCAGGTGGTGGAAGCAGTGGTGCAAATATGGATCAAACCATTAGAGTTGAAGTAAAAAGACTTGATCATTTGATGAACTTAATTGGCGAGCTTGTTCTTGGTAAAAACCGCTTATTAAAAATTTATGATGATGTTGAAGAAAGATATGATGGGGAAAAATTCTTAGAAGAATTAAACCAAGTAGTATCGCAACTTAGCATTGTTACTACAGATATTCAATTAGCAGTTATGAAAACAAGAATGCAACCTATTGCAAAAGTTTTCAACAAATTCCCAAGAGTTGTACGTGATTTGGGTCGTGAACTTGGTAAGCAAATGGAGCTTGAAATTTCAGGGGAAGAAACTGAACTTGATAAGTCTATTGTGGAAGAAATTGGCGATCCTATTATGCATATGATTAGAAACTCGTGTGATCATGGTATAGAAGATCCAGCAACACGTATAGCTAATGGCAAACCAGAAAAAGGAACCGTTAATCTTAAAGCATACAATGAAGGAAATCACATTGTAGTGGAAATTGCTGATGATGGTAAAGGGCTTGATGCGGATGCTTTAAAATCAAAAGCTATAGAGAAAAACTTAATCACAGAGCGCGAAGCTGATCAAATGAGCGATAAAGAAGCGTTTGCATTGATTTTCAAACCAGGTTTTTCAACTGCTGCTAAAATCACTAATGTTTCAGGTCGTGGTGTTGGAATGGACGTTGTTAAAACTAATATTGAAAAACTAAATGGTGTGATTGAGATTGACAGTGAACTTGGTAAAGGCACTGTGATGAAACTTAAAATCCCACTTACTTTAGCAATTATTCAATCATTGCTTGTAGGTACACAAGAAGAGTTTTATGCTATTCCTCTTGCAAGTGTTCTTGAGACGGTTAGAGTGCCAATTGATGATATTTATACCATTGAAGGTAAAAACGTACTTCGCTTAAGAGATGAGGTTTTATCTTTAGTAAGACTTTCAGATGTATTTGGTGTAAAACAAGTGCTTGAAAATACTGATCAAACTTATGTAGTTGTTATAGGTGTAGCAGAAAGTAAGCTTGGTATTATAGTAGATACTTTAGTAGGTCAAGAAGAAATCGTTATTAAGTCTATGGGTGAATATTTACAAAACATCCAAGGTATAGCAGGAGCGACGATTCGTGGTGATGGTAGAGTTACTTTGATTATTGATGTTGCTGCTATGATGGATATAGCTAAAGAGATCAAAGTAGATATTAAAGCACAAATTGAAGCGCAAGCTAAAAAAGTTGTGAAAGAAAAACCAAGTGATTATACAGTACTTATAGTGGATGATTCTAAGATGGATAGAAATATCATGCAAAAATCACTAGAACCACTAGGTGTGAGTATTATAGAAGCAACTAACGGCGTTGAGGCATTAAATACAATTAAATCAGGTGAGCATGATATTGATGCAGTGCTGATTGATATTGAAATGCCAAGAATGGATGGTTATACCTTAGCAGGTGAAATTAGAAAATATTCTAAATACAAAAACCTTCCACTTGTTGCGGTAACTTCAAGAACTAGTAAATCAGACCGTCTAAGAGGTGTGGAAGTAGGAATGACTGAGTATATTACTAAGCCTTACTCTCCAGAGTACTTAGAAAATGTAGTTAGAAAAAATTTAAAACTAGGATAAGAAGATGAATGATAAATTAAGCCAGGTTTTGCAAAAACAACAAGCGCAAATTGCAGAACCAGATGTGGATAAAGAAGAGGATATTATTCAGCTTGTTGGTTTTGTGGTAGGAGATGAGGAATATGCTATTCCTATTCTTAATATTCAAGAAATTATTAAACCTATAGAATATACTAGGGTTCCAAGTGTACCTGATTATGTTTTAGGTGTGTTTAATATGAGGGGTAATGTTATGCCTTTGATAGATCTTGCAAAAAGATTTAATCAAGGTAGTTCTAAAATGACACCTCAAACTAGATATATTGTTTTAAAAGGCGTAGCAAATGGAAATCAAACTCCTGCGGGTAATGCGGGTTTTGTGATAGATAGATTAACAGAGGCTATCAAAATTCACAGAAGCAGAATTGATCCGCCACCTGAAACTTTACTAAAAGAAAAAGGTATGATTTTTGGTATAGGTAAAAGAGAAGAAAATATTTTAACTATATTAAAAGCTGAAGCTTTATTAAAGCGTGAGTTTTAATGATAAAGCTTTGTGCCTTTGACTTTGACTCTACGCTAATGGATGGAGAAACCATCGACATTTTAGCACAAGAGTATAATGTCGGTGATGCTGTTAAAAGTATCACCGATAAAGCAATGAATGGTGAGCTTGATTTTTTTGAAAGCTTAAGTGCTAGAGTAGCCTTGCTTGAGGGAATGCCAGTTGATCAAGTAAGAAAGTGCTGTGAAAATTTACCTTTGATGAATGGCGCTAAAGAATTATGCGAGTATTTAAAAAATAAAAATATAAAAATTATTGTTTTTAGCGGTGGATTTCATGAGGGAATTGACTTAATACAAAATAAACTTCATTTTGATTTTGGTTTTGCTAACTTTTTGCATAGTAAAAATGGTGTTTTAACGGGAAAAGTTGGTGGAGAAATTATGTTTAACAACTCAAAAGGTATTATACTACAAAGACTTAAGAAATTTTTAAATTTAAAAACAGAAGAAATTATGTGTGTGGGCGATGGAGCTAATGATATTTCTATGTTTAAAGAATGTGGATTAAAAATAGCTTTTTGTGCCAAAGAAATTTTAAGATCTCATGCAGATATTTGTGTAGATAAAAAAGATTTAAAAGAAATAATAAAGGTAATACAATGAAAAAATTTTCACTATGGTGTGATTTTATAGAAAATGAATTTTTAGATCATGAATTTTTGGATTTAATATACTCAAGAACAATCAATGGTGCTACTTCAAATCCTGCTATTTTTAAAAATGCGATTTTAAACTCAGCTATTTATAAAGAAAAAATCAAAAAATCAAATCTCAAAGATAAAAAAGCCTTATATGAGTATCTTGCGGTAGAAGATATTGCTAAGGCTGCAGATAAATTAGCTATTAATTATTATGAAAATAATGATGGTTTTATTAGTATTGAAATTGACCCGAGATTAAAAGATAATACTAGCTTATCTTTGGCTGAGGCAAAAAGATTATACACGCAAATTGCAAAAGAAAATGTGATGATGAAAATTCCTGCCACAGAAGCTTCTTATGAAGTAATGCAAGAATTAATGAAAAATGGTATTAGTGTAAATGCTACTTTGGTTTTTGATTTTGAGCAAACTAAAAAATGCTTTGAAGCTTTAAATTTAGGTTTAAAAGAATTTAGAAAAAATAATACCGCAGCCAAAAAAGAGCCTCGAGCAGTTATTAGTATTTTTGTAAGCCGTTTTGATAGATTATTAAATAATCAAGTTTTAGATAAAAATTATATAGGAATTCTTACTGCAACAAAGGCTTATAATTATATCATTAAACAAAATGAAGCAAATATTAGAGCTTTATTTGCAAGTACGGGTGTTAAAGGTGATGATTTAGAAAAAGATTATTATATTAAAGAATTACTCTATGATAAAGCTATTAATACTGCACCACTAGATGCTATTAAGGCTTTTAAAGGTAAGCAAATCGTATTTAAAGAGCCTTTGAAAGATGAATGTATAGAGAAAAAATTGAATGCAAATATTTCAAAAGATGCTTTAAGTAAAGCTTGTAAAGATTTGCTTGATGATGGTTTAGAGCAATTTTGCATAGCTTATGAAGATATTTTAAAATCTTTATAAACTTATTTAGCTATAATTAGCGTTTATTTTTTTAGAAAGGAAACAGATGTTAGAAGGTATCGTTAGAGAGAGTATCGGTAGAAAAGCTGCTAAAGCTTTAAAAAGAGATGGTTATCTAATTGCAAACATCTACGGAAAAGGATTAGAAAACATCAATGCTGCTTTTAAAGTAAATGAATTTATTAAAGAAGTACGCAAAAAAACTACTTTAGCTTTTGATGTAAAAGTAGCAGATAAAGTATTAAATGTTGTGGTAGTTGATTATCAAAAAGATCCTGTAACTGCAGAATTAAAACACGTAGATTTAAAAGTAGCACAAAAAGGTGTTATTTCTAAATATATGGTTCCTGTAAAAATCGTAGGAACAGCTATGGGTCTTAAAAATAAAGGTGTTTTAATCCAATCAAAAAGAAGATTGAAAGTAAAATGTGCAGCTGAAAACTTACCAAATTATTTTGAATTAGATGTAACTAAACTTGATGTTGGTGATGCACTTTTAATCCGCGATGTAGTTGTACCTGAGGGTGTAACTATGGTTGATGCTGATAGAGTAGCTGTAGTTGGCGTAGAAAAAGCAAGATAAAATGACCTTAGTCGTAGGACTTGGTAATATAGGAGAACAATACGCCCAAACCCGTCATAATGTAGGGTTTATGCTAATTGACTTAATTTTGAAAGACTTGCAAACAACAAAGCTTTCAAATGCTAAATTTAAAGGAGAGCTTTTTAAAAGCTCTTCTGCTCTTTTTTTAAAACCTTCCACTTATATGAATTTATCCGGAGAAAGCGTAAAAGCTGTTAGTGAATACTATAAATGTGATAGAATTATTGTAATCCATGATGATATAGATTTAAATTTAGGTGCTTTGAAATTTAAAATAGGTGGATCAAGTGGTGGGCATAATGGACTTAAAAGTATAGATAATCTTTGTGGTAATGCTTATGAGAGAGTACGTATAGGAGTAGGAAAAGGACAAGATGTAATTTCTCATGTTTTGGGGAAATTTAAACAAGAAGAGCAAGAAAGTTTAACTAAGGTTTTAGAACATAGTAAAAAAGCCTTATTTGAGCTTTTAAATTCTGATATAGAAAAAATCGCTTCAAAATATTCTTTAAAAAGTTAAACGATGAGTATATTTTTTCGCTATATTTCATCTTTGTATTTAAAATCATTTTTTATTTTATTTTTTTCTTTGACTTTTTTCTTTGTAGCGATTGATTTTTTGCTCAATTTCAATAGGCTACCAAAAAGTGCAAATTTAGAGCTTTTATATATTTTTTTCTTAACATGCTCAGCAGCTTCTTATATACTACCTTTAGCTATAGTCCTTGCTTTGGTTTTATGTATTTTTAATATGATACGCTCGAATGAATTTGTTAGCTTATATGCTTTGGGTTTAAGTAAAAATCAAGTGATTTTTTATCCTTTTTTATGGGCTATGTTTTTTTGTTGTGTTTATGTTGGACTTAATTTTAGCTCCTTTGCTTATGCAGATGAATATAAAAGTAATATTCTTAAGCGTGGCGTTGTAGATAGAGAGGGTGGGGAAGTTTTGATTAAATATAATGATAAATTTATTTATATACAAAAAACAAGTTCTCAAACCCTATATAATGTAAAAATCTTTGATGTAAAAAATTTAGACATTCAAAGCATAATCCATGCAAAAACTGCTAAATTTAATGGAGATTCTTGGGATTTAAATGATGCTAAAGCTACTAATGTACCACAAAATTTGATTGTTTCAAAAGAGGGTTTAAGTATAGAAGAATTTAAAAATATTAAAGGTTTAGAAGACTTTTCTCCAAAAATTTTAGAAAGAATTTCTTTAGTAGAGAGTAATCCTTCTTATTCTATTTTAGACGCACTAGAAAGTATGGCAATTTTTGCAAAACAAAATATTTCTACTAATACACTTAGAACAAGTTTGTATTCTTTGGTTCTTACACCATTTTTTGCGCCATTTTTAATGCTTATTGTGTATTATTATTTTCCTTTAACAGCAAGATTTTTTAATCTCGCACTTTTAGCTTTTGTGTTTTTTGTGTGCATACTTTTAGTTTGGGGCTTGTTGTTTTTATTAACAAGATTGAGTGAAAATGAAATTTTACTTCCAGAGCTTGGTATAATGCTACCAGTATTTATTTTAATAAGTATAGGAAGTTTTTATTATTTTAAACACAAATAACTACAAGTGAGGTTTTTATGGATTATTTAAAACTAGCAAAAGAACATAACACACCATTTTATATTTATGATTTTGATAAAATCAAAGAGCGTTTTACAATGTTAAAAGATGCTTTTAAAGCAAGAAAGTCACAAATTTTTTATGCAGTTAAAGCAAATTCTAATTTAAGTGTTTTAAAACTTTTAGCTTCTTTAGATAGCGGGTTTGATTGTGTTAGTGCGGGTGAGATTTATAGAGCTTTAAAAGCAGGAGCTAAAAATTATAAAATTATTTTTAGCGGGGTTGGTAAAAGTGCTGATGAGTTAAAATATGCTTTAGAGCAAAATATACTTTATGTAAATTTAGAAAGCTATGAAGAAATGCTTCTTTTAGAACAAATTGCTAAAGAAAGTCAAAAGATAGCTCGTATAAGCATAAGGGTAAATCCAAATGTAGATGCTAAAACACATCCTTATATTTCTACAGGTTTGCATGAAAATAAATTTGGTGTAGATATAGAAAGTGCTAAAAAAATGTATCTTTATGCTAAAAACTCACAATTTTTAGAGCCAGTTGGAGTGCATTTTCACATAGGCTCGCAAATTCTTGATATAAGCAGTATTCATGGAGCTTCTGCGATTGTTGCAAAATTAGTAAAAGAACTTTTGGCTTTAAAAATTAATATTAAATTCTTTGATATAGGCGGGGGTTTAGGAGTTTGTTATAAAGATGAACAAGAACCAAATTTATATGATTATGCTCAAGGAATTTTAGCAAGTTTACAAGGTCTTGATGTGTGTATAGGTATGGAACCTGGTAGATTTTTAGTGGCAAATGCAGGTGAGTTTGTTACTAAAGTTTTATATGAAAAATTTAATGATAAAAAGCGTTTTGTGATTGTTGATGGGGCGATGAATGATTTATTACGTCCAAGTTTATATAGTGCTTATCATGAAATTAAGCTTTTGGGTGAAAATAAAGAAGAGAGCCTTTGTGATATTGTTGGTGGGGTTTGTGAGAGTGGAGATTTTTTAGCTAAAGATAGAAAACTAGCTAAGACAAAAGCAGGAGATTTGATCATAGTTAAAAGCGCAGGTGCGTATGGTTTTAGCATGAGTAGTAATTATAATACTCGCAATAGAGTATGTGAGCTAGCTTGTGAAAACGGCACAGTAAGAATGATTAGAAAAAGAGAAAGTTATGAGGATCAAATTGCTTTAGAGCTTGATTTTTTAAAGGATTGAAATGTTGTTTTTAGATGTACAAGGGACTTTGATTTCAGATCATGATAAAAGTCCTATAGATGGTGCTTTAAAACTCATTCAATCTTTAAATAAAGAAAAAATTCCTTATGTGATTATTACCAATAATACCAAAAAATTAGATTTTTTAAATTATTTGCAAAATTTGGGTTTTGAAATTAATGAAAAAGTTTATATTGATCCTTTTTGTGTTTTAAAAGATCATTTAAAACCTTGTAAAATAGCAGCTTTTGGAGCAAAAGAATTTTTAGATTCACTTCAAGAGTTAGGTTATGAGCTTGATTATAAAAACCCAAAAGCATTTTTACTAGCAAGTTATGATAATTTTAAATTTCAAGATTTTGCTAGTATGATAGAGTATCTTAAAAATGGTGTGCAAGCTATAGCAATGCATGAAAGTAGTATTTATAAGAAAAACTCAAGGCTTTATCCAGGTGTTGGAAGTATTATGTCTATGCTTAAAAATGCATGCGAGTTTGATTATAAGGTGATAGGAAAACCTAGTAAGGCTTTTTATGCAAGTGCTTTAAATTTACTAAAACAACAAGATTGTAATGTGAGTTTTGAAAAGACTTTAATCATTAGTGACGATTTTAAAGGTGATTTGCTTGGTGCTTATGAGCTTGGCATGCAAACAGGCTTAGTTTTAAGCGGTAAAATTTCTAACACTCAAGGTCTTGATACAACTAAACTTAATTTTGTATATGATAGTATTAAGGATTACTACATATCGAGGTTTAAATGAAAGAGATAGAAAAATTACGCAATAAAATCGATACTATCGATGATAAAATTTTGGTTTTACTTAATGAAAGAATGCTTCATGTTAAAGATATAGGAGTTATTAAGCAAAATTTAGGTGGAAGTATTTATAGACCTGAGCGCGAAAGAGCTATTATAAATAGACTTAAAAATTATAATCATGGTTTATTAGATCAAAATGCAATCGAAGCAATTTATCAAGAAATTTTTGCTGTATCAAGAAATTTAGAAATGCCCCAAAGCATAGCTTATTTAGGACCTGAGGGAAGCTATACGCATCAAGTAGCAAGAACGCGTTTTGGTGCTATGAGTCGTTATACTCCACTTGCAAATATAGAAGATGTTTTTAAAGAATTAGCTCACAAAGAAGCAAAATATGGAGTAGTACCTATAGAAAATAATACAGCAGGTGCAGTGGGTGTGACGCTTGATTGTCTTGGAAAATATGAAGATGTAAAGATTTTTGCTGAAATTTATATGGACATTCATCATTCTTTTGTAAGTATGAGTGAAAATTTAAAAGATATTAAACGCATATATTCTCATCCACAAGGTTATAATCAATGTAGAAATTTTTTAGAAAGTCATGATTTAAGCGAAGTGGAATTTGTAGCAAGTAAATCCACAGCTCATGCAGCTTACTTAGCTTCGCAAGATGTTACTTCAGCTGCGATTTGCTCTAAAATTGCAGCAAAACTTTATAATGTGCCTATATTATTTGAAACGATTGAGGATAATTTGGCAAATCGCACTAGGTTTTTGATTTTAAGTGATATAAAAATACCTCAAATGCCTCATTGTAAAACTTCTATTTTAGCACTTGCTGCACATAAACCAGGTGGGCTTAGTGATTTATTATATGAGTTTAAAAAAGAGGGGATAAATTTAACAAAACTTGAATCACGCCCTATAAAAACAAGAGAATTTGTACATAGTTTTTATATAGATTTTGAAGGACATATTGATGATGAAAATGTCCAAAGAGTATTAAAAAAAGCTGAGCATATAAAATGGCTTGGATCGTATTTATCAGGAGAAAGTAATGAAATTTAATCCTTTTTTAGAAGCTATTAAAACTTATGAAAGTGGCAAGGATATGGATTTAATTGCTAAAGAATATGGTTTAAAAGAAGTTATTAAACTAGCGAGTAATGAAAATCCTTATGGTACAAGTAAAAAAGCTAAAGAAGCCATTATAAATAATGCACATTTAGCTCATTTGTATCCTGATGATACTATGAGTGATTTAAAACAAGCTTTAGCGCAAAAATATGATATTTTAAAAGAAAATCTCATCATAGGTAGCGGGAGTGATCAAATCATAGAATATATAGTACATGCAAAACTTGATCATTCTAAGGCTTATTTACAATGTGGGGTTAGCTTTGCTATGTATGAAATTTATGCAAAACAACTAGGAGTTAAGGTTTATAAAACCCCAAGCTTAACCCATGATTTAAATGAGTTGTATGAGTTATATCAAAAGCATAAAAATGAAATCAAAGTAATTTTTTTATGCTTGCCTAATAATCCTTTAGGTGAGTGTTTAGACGCAAGTGAGGTTTTTGAGTTTTTAGAAAAAATTGATGAGGATTGTTTGGTAGCCATTGATGGAGCTTATAATGAATTTGCTTCATTTAAAGATAGCAAAAAACATATCAATCCTAAGGAATTAATCCATAAATTTCAAAATACAGTATATCTAGGAACCTTTTCTAAGCTTTATGGTTTGGGTGGCATGAGAGTAGGTTATGGTATAGCTTGCAAGGAAATTATCAATGCGTTTTATAAATTAAGAGCACCTTTTAATGTGACTAATTTGAGTTTAAAAGCTGCTGTTGCTGTGTTAGATGATGATGAGTTTGTGCAAAAAACTTTGGAAAATAATTTTTCACAAATGAAACTTTATGAAGATTTTGCTAAAAATTATAAAATTCGATACATTCCAAGCTATACAAATTTTATTACTTATTTTTTTGATGAAAAAAATAGCACAGATTTATCTGAAAAATTGCTTAAAAACGGTATAATAATAAGAAATTTACAAAGTTATGGTTTAAATGCTGTGCGTATAAGTATAGGTACAGAGTATGAAAATTCAAGGTTTTTTGAAGAGTTTTCTAAAAATTTTTAGTTTGTAGGAAATAAATGGATTATAAAACTATACTGCACCAAGTAGGTCAGCTTTATCAAAATTTAAGTTTAAGACAGCGTATTATCATTGCTGCTTCTATTGTTGTTGTAGTTGGATTTTTAGTATTTTTAACCCTTTTTAGAAGTGGTTCTACAGTAGCTAGTGAGGCTGGATATTCAGTATTGTTTGAAAATGCTAATACTAGTGATTCAGCGATGATAGTAACGCAACTTGAAAAAAGCGGGGTTCCTTATATTTTGCGTGATGAGGGAACTATTTTAGTACCTAATGAACAAGTGTATAAACAGCGTTTGGCTATTGCTTCTGCAGGGTTATTGCCAAAAGATAATAAAGTAGGTTTTGAGCTTTTTGATAAACAAGAATTTGGCGCAACAGAAGCTGAGCAAAAGGTAAAATACCAAAGAGCATTAGAAGGTGAACTTGCTAGAACAATTGAAAGTTTAGAGCCTATTCATAGCGCCACAGTGCATATTGCTTTTGCTAAAGATACACTTTTTACTCAACAACAAGTCCCACCAACTGCTTCAGTAGCTTTGACGATAAAAGAAGGCTTAAAGCTTAATAAAAAGCAAATTATGGGGATTAAGAACTTAATTGCTTCTTCAGTGACAAAACTCACCCCTGAAAATGTAAAAATTATGGATCAAAAAGGTATTCCTTTAGATGATGAGGGTGCTTTTGAAAGTGATTTAATCGCTGCTCAAATTAAATATAAAAGAGATCAAGAATATGAATTAGAGCAAAAAATTGTTGCTTCTATTGCTCCATTTGCAGGTGGTCATGATAGGGTAGTAGCAAAGGTTAGTATTGATTATGATTTTTCTAAAGAAGAATCACAAAGTGAAGTATATGATCCAAATACCGTTGTGCGTAGTGAGCAAACCTTGGAAGAGCATAGAGAAGGCTATAAAGATAAAGAAATTCAAGGTGTACCAGGTGCTGTTTCAAACATCGGTCCTGTAGAAGGTTTAGATGATAAAGGTGCACGCGAGGTTTACACTAAAAACCAAACCACAACTAATAATGAAATTTCTAAAAAAATCACCAATACCACTAAGCAATTTGCGACTGTTAAAAGAATTTCTGCAGCCGTTGTAGTAGATGGAAAATACAAAGTAATTACTGATGATCAGGGGAATATTACTAATGAATATATTCCTTTGAGCGATAAAGAAATTCAAGCTATTGAAAATCTCACTAAAGGTGCTATAGGTTTTAATCTTGCTAGAGGTGATGCGGTTGAAGTAAATAATTTGGAATTTCATAGAACAGCCAAAGTTGAAAATAAGGTTCAAACTTTCTATTCAAGATTTGTTGAGCCATTTATCCCACCTGTTAAGTATGTCTTTGCTGCGATTTTACTTTTCATCTTTTATAAAAAAGTTATTGTGCCATTTTCACAAAAAATGCTTGCAGATATCAAGCTTGAAGAAGAGATGGAAGGAAAAGACGGACAAATCATTGACGAGGCTGAAGATGCTATTGAAAAATTCAACGCAGCACGTAAGAAAGTTGAAGAGCAACTTGGCTTTGGGGATAATTTTGATGAAGATGCGCTTCAATATGATGTCTTGCTCGAAAAATTAAGAGTAGTGGCTAATGAAAAAGGTGAAGAAGTAGCATTATTGTTACAAAAACTTGTTGAAAATGAAGCTGAATTTGGTGAGAAGGATATCTGATGATAAAGCTTAGTGAAGAACAAAAAATGGTCTATGATGACCTTTCTATGCCAGAAAAGGTCGCAATTTTTTTAATTCAACTTGGAGAAGATGTAACGACAGTTTTATTTTCTCATATGGATATTAATGTCATCACTGAAATTTCTCGCTATATCGCTTTAGCAAAAAATGTTGACAAACCAGTTGCTACTGCAGTTTTAGAGGAATTTTATACTTTATTACAATCAAACCAATATCTAAAAAGTGGCGGTTTGGAATATGCAAAAGAAATTTTATTTAGAACTTTTGGCCCTGAAATTGCCAATAAAATTTTGGAAAAACTTACCAAAAGTATGGAAAATAATCAAAATTTTGCTTATCTTTCTCAAATCAAACCACAACAGCTTGCTGACTTTATCATTAAAGAGCACCCGCAAACTATAGCTTTGATTTTAGCTCATATGGATACTACTCAAGCTGCTGAAACTTTGGAGTATTTTAGTGATGAATTAAGAGCTGAGGTTGTAATAAGAATGGCAAATCTTGGGGATATTTCACCTTCAATTATCAAAAGAGTATCTGCGGTGCTTGAAAGTAAACTTGAAAGTCTTACTTCTTATAAAGTTGAAGTGGGTGGTCCAAGAGCGGTTGCTGAAGTGCTTAATCGCTTGGGTCAAAAAGCATCCAAAACAACACTTTCTTATATTGAGCAAAGTGATGAAAAACTTGCTACAACCATTAAAGATTTAATGTTTACTTTTGATGATATTTCTCAGCTTAGTACTAATGCGATTAGAGAAGTTTTAAAAGCTGCTGATAAACGTGATTTGATGATAGGTTTAAAGGGTGCAAGCGAGGATTTAAAACAAAAATTTATGGCAAATATGTCAACGCGTGCTGCTGAAGCTTTTGTAGAAGAAATGGGCTTTTTGGGTGCTGTACGTGTAAAAGATGTTGAAGAGGCTCAAAGAAAAGTTGTAGAAGTGGTGCAAAAACTTGCAGAACAAGGTCTTATCCAAGTGGGTGAGGCTGATGAGATGATAGAGTAAGATTATGGCTAAATTAACTAATGTAATTTCACCTGAAAACATTTCTGCTCATGTAGTTGAGGGATATCATTTTAAAGTTATGAGTGAAATGCCCTCTAATGAAGAACAAAAACAAGAAGAAACTCAAACTATAAATCAAACTCCTCTGGCTCAAAATACTACTCAGCAAGCAGTGGAAAATCAAACAGTAGAAACTACCCCACAAGCCCCACAACCACAAATCCAACCTGATTTTGTAGAAGATTTGCTTAAAAAAACTGATGAAATGTCAGGAAATATTATTAAATTACAAATGCAAATAGAAAGCCAAGAGGCTGAATTTAACAATCGCTTAAATACAGAATTAGAACATGCAAAAGAAAAATTTACCAAAGAAGGTTATGAGCAAGCTCAAAAAAATTTTGAAAGTGAATTAGAAGCTTTAAAAGAAAAATACTTAAAAAGTGTAGAAAAACTTGAAAATACAGTGCAAAATTTAAATGAGTTTTTATCTAAAAATGAAAAAGAATTAGCCGATACAGCTGTAATCATCGCAAAAGAAGTGATTGCAAAAGAACTTGAGGAAAATTCCTCACTTATAGCATTAAATTTAGCAAAAGAACTTATGAATGAGCTTAAAAATGCTACTAAAATAGAATTAAAACTTAGCCCTGATGATTTTGAATATGTAAAATCACATTTAGAACAAGAGCAAAGTAATATCAAATTTAGCCTTGATGATGCGATTAATAAGGGGAGTATTTTAATATTAAGTGATGCAGGCAATATAGAATCAAACCTTAATAATCGTTTGCAAAAAATCAAAAATATGGTTAATGAATGATAGACTTAAATAACTTAAATATTAAAAATATGCAAATTAAAGAGCTAGAAAATTTAGCTAACAATTTGCGTGAAGTTATTATAGACACAGTGAGTAAAAATGGTGGACATTTAAGTTCAAATTTAGGTGTAGTTGAGCTTAGTATAGGAATGCATTATGTTTTTGATGTAAAAAAAGATCCTTTTATTTTTGATGTTTCACACCAATCTTATCCACACAAGCTTTTAAGTGGTAAAATAAATAATTTTCACACTCTAAGGCAATTTAATGGTTTAAGTGGTTATACAAAGCCTGATGAGGGAGATTATTTTGTAGCAGGACATTCAAGCACTTCTATATCTTTAGCAGTTGGAGCTTGCAAGGCTATAAGATTAAAAAATGAAGATCGTTTGCCTGTTGTATTAATAGGTGATGGAGCGCTAAGTGCGGGTATGGCTTATGAAGCTTTAAATGAACTTGGTGATAGAGAATACCCTTGTGTAATCATTTTAAATGATAATGAAATGAGTATATCAAGGCCAATTGGAGCTATTTCAAAATACCTTTCTCAAGCAATGGCAACGCAGTTTTATCAAAAATTTAAAAAACGCATAGAAAATCTTTTAGAATACTTTCCTCAAGGCGCTTCTTATATGGCAAAGCGTTTTGAAGAGGGATTAAGGCTTATCACACCTGGACTTTTGTTTGAGGAATTAGGGCTTGAGTATATTGGCCCCATTGATGGACATAATTTAAATGAGGTTATTAATGCGCTCAATCAAGCAAAAGCTATGAAAAAACCTTGCGTTGTGCATGCGCAAACTATCAAAGGTAAAGGTTATGTATTAGCCGAGGGAAAAAATGCTAAATGGCATGGAGTAGGTGCTTTTGATAGAAGTAGTGGGGAGAGTTTAAAGGCAAATATAAGTAAAAAAAGCGCCACAGAAATTTTTTCAAATACCCTATTGAATTTAGCTCAAAAATATGAAAATATAGTGGGTGTAACTGCTGCTATGCCAAGTGGTACTGGACTTGATAAATTAATAGAGAAATATCCTGAACGTTTTTGGGATGTCGCAATTGCAGAACAACATGCAGTTACTTCTATGGCGGCTATGGCAAAAGAAGGTTTTAAACCTTTTATAACAATTTATAGTACTTTTATGCAAAGAGCTTATGATCAAGTAATTCATGATTGTGCTATTATGAATTTAAATGTAGTTATAGCTATGGATAGAGCAGGAATTGTAGGAGAAGATGGAGAAACTCATCAGGGTGTTTTTGATATTAGCTTTTTAAGTGCTATACCAAATATTACTCTAGCAGCTCCAAGAGATGAGGCTATGATGGAAAATATTATGGAATATGCATATTTTCATCAAGGCGTTTTTGCTTTTCGCTATCCTAGGGGTAATTTTTTATTAAATGATGATTTTAATCCATGTGAGATAAAACTTGCTAAAGCTCAAATTTTATCTAAAGTACAAAGCGATAAAGTATTTTTAGGTTTTGGTCAAGGTGTGGCTAAGGCAAAATTAGCTTTAGATAAACTTGGATTAGATTATGCGAGCTTAATAGATTTGATTTTTGCAAAGCCTTTAGATGAAGAGCTTTTAAAAGAGTTGGCAAAAGATACAAAAACTTGGTTTGTTTTTTCAGATAGTGCTAAAATAGGTGGAGTGGGAAGTTTGATTGCAAATTTTTTACAAAAAGAAAATCTTTATCATATAAAACTAGCAAGTTTTGAATTTGAAGATCAATTTATAGCCCATGGCAAAACAAGTGAAGTGGAAAAATTTTTAGAGCTTGATATTGATTCATTGTGTCAAAAAATTAAAATTTATTAAAAGATAAAAAATATCTTTTAATATAATCATTTTTTTATAAAAAAAGAGTTATACTATAAGTAAAAATATTTGGAGAATAGACTATGGAACTTATTCAAATGCTTAAAAACTGTGATTTAAAAGCTACTCCACAAAGACTTTGTATTTTAAAAATTTTAAAACGCCACGAGCATCCTAATATAGAATCTTTGTATGAAAGTATTAAAGAAGAATATCCTTCTATTTCATTAGCTACGGTATATAAAAATTTAAATACCTTAAAAGAACAAGGTTTGGTAGTAGAAATTAATACTCCAAATCAAAAAACTTGTTATGACATTTATGAATATCCACATATTCATGTAATTTGTAGTAAATGCAATCACATAGAAGATGTGCGCTATGAAGATAGTGGGATTAATAAATACCAAGAAGATCTTGAGAAAAAGATTGGTAATATTATTGACTATCTTGGCGTGTTTGCTTATGTGAATGGTTGTAAATTTTGCAAGTAAAATGATTTGTGAAGTACAAAGACGCTTTTTAATTGAAAACGATGATTTTATCAAAATTTTAAAAGAAGAAAAACTTGCTTATTCTAAGGATAAAATACGTGTATTTTTTACACGTATAAATCCTTTTTGTGATATCAAATATAAAAAAATCAATCAAGATTATTATCAATTTACATTTTATAAATTACATGATATTTTAGATAAAAAAACTCATAAAATATCTAAAAAAGAATTTAAACATCAAAAAAGTAAAAATGCTATAACCAATATAATAAAAAAAACAAGAATTAGTTTTGAGATTGATAATACTCAATTTTTCCTTTATAAATTTAAAAACAATTTAAAAAATTTGGTCATTTTAAAAGTGATTTTTTCCACCGTTGAAGAAGCAAAGCGGTTTGATTTACCTCATTTTTTTAAAAATTATAAAGAAATTACAGATGATGAGAATTTTTATAGTAAAAATTTAGCATTATATGGGGATCTTTCTAAAATTTTTGATAGTGTTAGATGTATTAAAATTTTAGATAAACAAAAAGATATTAACTTGCATTTTCCAAATCAAATTCAAAGTTTTTCAGCTGGTAAAATTTTACTTTTCGTTCTTTTAAAAAACTTAAAAAATGACAGATTAAATTTTTTAAAAAATTCAAGTGAAAAAAACTTGGAACAATGTTTTATAAGCCTTAAGCAAATTTGTTTTTGTCTTGATGTTTTTGATACTCTTTTTGAAAAAAATATTCAAAATAAGCTAAAACAACAATTTTCATTTTTGATAAATCAAATTAATATGAAAAAATACCATGAGTTTGAACTAGAAAAATATATTTTTATTTTAAGCGATGAAAAAATTAATGATATTTTTCTTGATATGGATTTTATTTTAAAAAATGATTATGAATTTTACCAAGGAAAAAATCAAATTTTAAAGTCTTTAATAGCTTTTAAACTAAGAAAAGAATTAGTTTTTTTAAAGAAAAAAATTGTAAAATCTCAAACAAATCTTGAAGAAGAATTAGAAAAAATAAAATTTTTATTATGCTATTTTGCAACTATGTTTGAAGAAAAAAGCATTAAAAAGTTGAAAAATTATTTTAAATATAGGCATTTAGATCAAAATTCTTATGATGAAAATATAATAAAACAAATTGAAAAAAGCATCAAAAAATTAAAAATATATAGTTAGGAAAAACATGCAAAAACAAGAAAAAATAGTTAAAATGTTTGATGATATAGCACCAACTTATGATAAGGCTAATAGAATTTTAAGTTTTGGAAGTGATGTGAGTTGGAGAAAAAAAGCTTGTTTGGATGTTTTTAAATTTTCTAATAATGAACTTGATATTATCGATGTAGCTTGTGGTACGGGCGATATGATTATAGAATGGCAAAATCAAGCCTTAAGAGCAAATAAAAATATCATTAGTATAAAAGGGGTTGATCCAAGTGTGGGCATGCTTGAAGTGGCTAGGAAAAAAATTCCTGATGCGACTTTTGTACAAGCAAAAGCACAAGAACTCCCACTCGAAAATGAAAGTGCAGACATCATAAGCATAAGTTATGGCATACGCAATGTGGTAGATAGGAAAGAAGCTATAAAAGAATTTGCAAGAGTGTTAAAAAAGAATGGAATTTTACTTGTGCTTGAATTTACCAAAAGAGAGCAGGGTGGTTTTATAGCTGCTTGTAGAGATTTTTACTTAAAAAATATTTTGCCAAAAGTGGGTGGATTTATCAGTAAAAATTATAGTGCTTATGAGTATTTGCCAAATTCTATAGAAGATTTTTTAAGCAAAGAAGAATTTATCAAAGAATTGAGTGGGCATTTTGAAATGCTAGAGTATAAAAGCTTTAGTTTTGGTGTTTGCTCTATGTTTATTGCAAGAAAAAAATGAAAGTTTCAGAACTTAATCTAAAAGCTAAAAGCTTATTAGAATTTCATCTTGATGATATAGAGCTTAGTGGGGAAATTTCTAAAATTACCATTCATAGTTCAGGGCATTGGTATTTTGATTTAAAAGATGAAAAATCAAGCATAGCTTGCGTGATGTTTAAAGGTTTTAATCAATTTGTTCAAGCTAAACCTAAGGTTGGCGATATGCTTGATCTAAGAGGTTATGTGAGTTTATATGAAGCAAGTGGTAGGTATCAATTTATCGCTAAAAGTATGCAAAAAACAAGCCTTGGGGATTTAGAAGCTAAATTTTTAGCCCTAAAAGAAAAGCTTGAAAAAGAAGGTTTGTTTGATACAAATGCTAAAAAAAGCATTGCTAAATTTCCTAAAAAAATAGGCATAATCACTTCTTTTACTTCAGCTGCTTTGCAAGATATGTTAAAGCTAATTTCACAAAAAGAATACAATCTTTGTAAAATAACTATTTTTAATGCCCTCACTCAAGGACAAAGCGCTCCAAATTCTTTGATAAATGCTTTAAAAAAAGCTGATGAGTATAATTTAGATGCGATTGTTTTAGCAAGAGGCGGTGGAAGTAGAGAAGATTTGTTTTGTTTTAACGATGAAGAACTTGCAAGATGTATTTTTTCTTTAAAAACGCCTATTGTTTCTGCTATTGGACATGAGATTGATTATGTTATTAGTGACTTTGTAGCAGATTTAAGAGCACCAACTCCAAGTGCAGCTATTGATATGATTTTTCCAAATAAACTAAGCTTAGAGCAAGGACTTGATGAGCTTGCTATGCGTTTTAAAAATCAAATGTTAAATCATCTTAAGTTTTATCAAAATAAAATCGATCATTTGCAAAATTTAGCCAAAGCGAAATCTTTAGAAAATGCTTTTTTTCTTAGAAAGCAAAAACTTGATTTTTTACAAAGTCAACTAAAGAGCGTTTTAAATTTAAAATTATTAAATTATGAAAACAAACTTAATAATTTTGAAGAGCTTTTAACTCAGCATAAAAATTTCTTTGATAAAAGTAAAAATTTGATAAATTTACAAAAAGATGGCAAAAATATCTCTCTTGAAAAACTAAAAAAAGGAGATATTATAAAACTTTGCTCAATAAATGAGAGTAAAGAAGCTCAAATACTATAAAAAGGAGACAAAATGAGAGTAATGAATTTTAGTGCAGGTCCTTCAAATCTGCCTGATGAGGTTTTAAAAGAAGCACAGGAGCATTTGTTTGATTATCATGGTAAAGGCTTTTCTATTATGGAAGTTTCTCATCGTGGAAAGGTTTTTGAAGAAGTGCATTTTGAAGCTATTAAAATAGCAAAAGAGCTTTATGGTGTAAATGATGATTATGAAGTGCTTTTAATGCAAGGTGGAGCTAGTTTGCAATTTGCTATGATACCTATGAATTTATATATGGGTGGAGTTTGTGAATTTGCTAATACGGGAGTTTGGACTAAAAAGGCTATTAAAGAGGCTGAAATTTTAGGAGTAAATACAAAAATAGTAGCAAGTAGCCAAGAAAGTGAGTTTGATCATATCCCACAATTTGAATTTAGTGATAATGCAGATTATGCTTATATATGCTCTAATAATACCATTTATGGAACCCAATATAAAAACTATCCAAAAACTAAAAGCCCTTTGATAATTGATGCTTCTAGTGATTTTTTCTCTAAAAAGATAGATTTTTCTAATATTGCTATGCTTTTTGGTGGAGTGCAAAAAAATGCAGGAATTTCAGGGCTTGCTTGTGCATTTATCCGCAAAGATATGGTAGAGCGTAGTAAAAATAAAAATATACCTAGTATGTTAAAATATAGCGTTTATGCTGAAAATAATTCTTTATTTAATACACCTGCAACCTTTGCTATATATATGTTTAATCTTGAAATGAAATGGCTTTTAAATCAAGGTGGCTTAGATAAAATCAATGAGCAAAACATACAAAAGGCTAAAATTTTATACGATGTGATTGATGAGAGTAATGGTTTTTATAAAGGTCATGCCAAAAAAGAAGATAGATCGCTAATGAATGTTAGTTTTAACATAGCTTGTGATAAAAACTTAGAGCCAGTTTTTGTAAAAGAAGCTGAAGAAAATGGTATGATAGGTCTTAAAGGGCATAAAATTTTAGGTGGAATTCGCGCTAGTATTTATAATTCTATCAGCATTGAAAAGGTTCAAAAGTTAAGTGAATTCATGAAAGATTTTGCTAAAAAACATGCTTGATTAGACAAAAAGAGGATTTTTATGAATAATGACAAAATAAGTATCATTGGTGCTAAAGAGAATAACCTTAAAAATATCAACTTAGAAATTCCTAAAAATAAGCTTATAGTTTTTACAGGACTTAGTGGAAGTGGTAAATCCACTTTAGCCTTTGGCACGCTTTATGCAGAAGGACAACGTCGCTATATTGAAAGTTTAAGTGCTTATGCAAGGCAGTTTTTAGATAAAGTGGGTAAGCCAAATGTTGATAAAATAGAAGGTTTAACTCCTGCTATTGCTATTGATCAAAAAACAACTTCTAAAAATCCTCGATCAACTGTTGGAACTATTACTGAAATTTATGATTATCTAAGACTTTTATATGCAAGGATTGGCTCACAACATTGTCATCAATGTGGCCAAAAAATCTCATCTATGAGTGCAGCAGATATCGTAGGTGAAATTTTAAAGCTTCCAAAAGGAGCAAAAATCATCATTTATGCACCGTTGATTAAAGAAAAAAAGGGAGCTTTTGCAGATCTTTTGGAAAATTTAGTCGCAAAAGGCTATGTTAGAGCGCAAATTGATGGGGTTCTAACGCGTCTTGATGAGGATATTGAGCTTGCTAAAACCAAAAAACATACAATAAAACTTGTAATAGATAGACTCCAAGTACAAGATAATATGCTAGCAAGACTTGCAAGTGATATAGAAAAAGGGCTTAGCGAGAGCTTTGGTGAAGTGGAAATTGAAGTTTTAAATAATGAAGAATTAAATATACCTAAGCATTTTCATTATAGTGAGCACAATGCTTGTTTTGATTGTAAAATTTCTTTTCCTTTGCTTGAGCCTTTGAGTTTTTCTTTTAATTCTCCAAAAGGCGCTTGTCCAAGTTGTGATGGTCTTGGTATAAGATATACGCTAGATATGAAAAAACTTATCAATGAAGAATTAAGCTTAGAAGCAGGAGCTATAAAGCTTTTATATGGGTTTAATAAAAGTTATTATTATAAGTTTTTAATGGCCTTTTGTGAACAAAATGATATCAGGGTAAAAATTCCATATAATGAGTTAAGTGAAGAAGAAAAGCGTCTAGTGCTTTATGGTAATGCCAAGGAAATTAACTTTTTATGGAAAAGACATCGCTTAAGTCGTAAATTTGAAGGTGCTGTTAAATATGCCTATGAAATGTTAAAAGATGAAAAAGATTTAAGCGAGTATATGAGCGAAAAAACTTGCAAAGATTGCAATGGCCATCGTTTAAGAGCTGAGAGTTTAGCTGTAAAAGTAGCTGAGAAAAATTTGGGTGAAATTTTAGATATGAGTATAGAAAATACCACTGCATTTTTTTCAAAAGAAGCTAATTTTGCGTATTTAAGTGAGCAAGAAAGATTGATAGCTAAACCTATTTTTAAAGAAATTAATGAAAGATTGTTTTTTCTTTATGATGTAGGACTTGGGTATTTATCTTTAGGGCGTGATGCAAGAACCATTAGCGGGGGTGAGGCTCAAAGAATTCGTATAGCATCTCAAATTGGTAGTGGTTTAAGTGGAGTGATGTATGTTTTAGACGAGCCTAGTATTGGTTTACATGAGCGAGATACGGCAAAACTCATTAAAACTTTAAGAAATCTTCAGCAAAAGGGTAATACTTTAATCGTGGTTGAGCATGATAAAATGACTATAGAAGAGGCAGATTTTATCGTAGATATTGGTCCAAATGCTGGTAAATTTGGTGGTGAGGTTGTATTTAGTGGAACTTATAAAGAATTGTTAAAAAGCAAAAGCCAAACTGCTCTTTATATGAGTGGTAAAAAGCAAATTGCTCATCAAAAAAACAGAGAACAAAAAGATTTTATCAGTTTAAAAGATGTGAGTATTAATAATATTCAAAATTTAAGCGTAGATTTTCCACTACGCAATCTTGTAGCAATTACAGGCGTTTCAGGAAGTGGTAAAAGCTCATTGATTTTACAAACTTTGCTTCCATTTGCAAAAGAAGAGCTTAACCGTGCTAAAAAAGTTAAAAAACTAAGTGGGGCTAAAATAGAAGGTTTAGAAAAACTTGATAAGGTGATTTATCTTGATCAAAGTCCTATAGGAAGAACCCCGCGTTCAAATCCTGCTACTTACACAGGTGCTATGGATGAAATTCGTAATCTTTTTGCAGCTACCAAAGAAGCTAAAATGCGAGGCTATAAAGCAGGGCGTTTTTCTTTTAATGTTAAAGGTGGAAGATGTGAAAAGTGCAGTGGTGATGGTGAAATTAAAATAGAAATGCACTTTTTGCCTGATGTGATGGTAACTTGTGATGTTTGTAATGGTAAAAGATATAATGATGCAAC
This sequence comes from Campylobacter sp. IFREMER_LSEM_CL2256, assembly GCF_025771645.1. NCBI lineage: Bacteria > Pseudomonadati > Campylobacterota > Epsilonproteobacteria > Campylobacterales > Campylobacteraceae > Campylobacter > Campylobacter sp. IFREMER_LSEM_CL2256. Next base: position 14,473 of record NZ_JAKMQQ010000004.1, on the reverse strand, counting down.
TTTAGAGATTAAATATAAAGGTAAAAGCATAGCCGATGTTTTGAATATGAGTATCATTGAAGCAAGTGAATTTTTTACTTCTGTACCAAAAATAAAACAAAAACTTGATACTTTGATAAAAGTTGGGCTTGATTATCTTACCTTAGGACAAAATGCAACTACTTTAAGTGGCGGGGAGGCTCAGCGTATTAAGCTAGCTAAAGAATTAAGCAGAAGCGATACAGGAAAAACTCTTTATATTTTAGATGAGCCTACAACAGGACTTCATTTTGAAGATGTTAATAAGCTTATTTTAGTTTTGCAACATTTAGTCGATCTTGGAAATAGTGTGTTTGTGATAGAGCATAATTTAGATGTGATTAAAAATGCTGATTATATCATCGATATGGGACCTGAAGGTGGGGTTAAAGGTGGTAAGGTTATAGCTAAAGGTAGTGTGGAAGAGCTTGCTAAGAATCATGAAAAAAGTGGTTCTTATACGGGGTATTATCTAAATTTAGAGCTAAAAAGCACAAAAAAATAAATTGGTTGAAGTTATCCTTCAACCATAAATTTCACCTTTTTTATACTCATAAATACTTTGCATATCTTTATCGCCTCTTCCTGAAAGATTTACAACTATCACACTTTTTTTCTTTAAAGTCGGACAAAGTTTTTCTAAATAAGCTAATGCATGTGAGCTTTCAATGGCAGGTATAATGCCTTCTTCTTTACATAATAATTTTAAAGCATTAATACACTCATCATCGCTAATAGCATGATAACTTGCTCTTTTACTTTCTTGTAAATATGCGTGCAAAGGACCTATGCCAGGGTAATCAAGCCCAGCAGAGATGCTAAAAGTATGAGCAATATTGCCTTTATCATCTTGTAAAACCTTAGTTTTCATACCATGGATAATACCCTCTTTACCTTTAGTAAGTGTGGCTGCATGATAAGGTGTATCTTTTCCTAAACCTGCTGCTTCAACACCTATGAGTTTAACTTTTTCATCTTTTAAAAATGCATGAAAAATTCCAGCAGCATTGCTACCACCTCCAGCTGCTGCTATGATGTAATCTACTTTTTTATTTAATTTTCTAAGTTGCATTTTGCATTCTTTACCTATAATACTTTGAAAATGCGTAACAATTTGCGGATAAGGATAAGGCCCTACCACACTTCCTACTACATAAAATACTTCTTTGGTATTTTTAACCCAAAAATTTAAAGCCTCATCCACCGCATCACTTAAAGTTTTACTTCCACTTTCTACCGCATGAACTTTTGCTCCTAAAAGCTCCATTTTATAGACATTTAAGGCTTGTCTTTTTACATCAATAGCTCCCATAAATATCTCACATTCAAGTCCTAAAAGTGCTGCTGCAGTAGCGGTTGCAAGCCCGTGTTGTCCTGCTCCGGTTTCTGCAATAATTTTTTTCTTATTCATTTTCTTTGCCATTAAGGCTTGAGCTATGGCATTGTTGATCTTATGAGCTCCTGTGTGAGTTAAGTCTTCTCTTTTTAAATAAATTTCATGATTATAAAGCTTGCTTAAATTTTTAGCATGGTATAAAGGTGTAGGTCTTCCTACATAATTAACTAAGAGTTCTTTTAATTCTGTGTTAAAATCTTTATCTTTTTTGAGTTTTAAAAAAGCTTTTTCTACTTCATCTAATGCTATTTTTACTTCATTTGGTACAAATTGCCCACCAAATTTTCCATAATATTTTTTCATAGTATTTCCTTAAAATGATTAATAATATAAAATCAAAAATGATCAACTAAAACTAAAAATGTAAAATAAAAAATGATTGAAAATGTAGTAGTAGGCTTAACGCCAAGAAAAAGAAGCTTTGTTAAATGAGTATTCTAAAATTAGTTTAGAAAATTTTTTCCTTTCCATAGTTTTTCCTTTTAAAAAATTGCCAAATGACTTTACATTCTAAGATAATTATTATTAAAAATTCTTTAAAATGATAATTTGGAAAATAAATACTAAGAAAATTTGTAATGTTTGATTTTTTATATAATGACATAAGCTATATAGGACTTTTTATAGTATGTTTTCTCTCTAGCACACTTTTGCCTATGGCAAGTGAGGCTTTTGTGCTTGCTTTTGTGAAATTAGATTTTAATGCTTATATGGTTTTATTTGTCGCAAGTTTGGGAAATACTTTGGGTAGTTTAAGTACTTATGCGTTAGCTTATTTTGGAGAGAGTCAAATTTTAGAAAAATATTTTAAAAACTCTTTACATAAATTAGAAAAAATCAATGCAAACTTTAAAAAATTTGGCTCTTTGTATGCTTTTTTTACTTTTTTACCCATAGCGGGAGATCTTTTTGCGCTAGGGCTTGGATTTGCTAAGTATTCTTTTTTAAAAGCAAGTATTTTTATAGCCTTGGGTAAATTAAGCCGTTATGCTTTTGTAATTTTCATAGCAAATTCCATTTAAAAGTCTTGATTTTAAAAGATTTAAAAGTCTAGCATTATCAATATCTTTTAAAACTTTTATAGTGTTTTTTAATTCATGATTTTTCATAGGCATTTTAGCATCTTTAAAACACCTTATCGTGCTTCCTCTAGCAAAAGTACTATCACAAATGACATCTACTAAATACTCATCAAAATTTGCTAAATTAGGATCAAGCATATAAGCAATAGTTAATGCATCATGTATCCATGTGCCATTTGTACCTCTTGTTTTGCTTGCATAATCAATCCAAACTCTTAAAGTCTGTATTAAAAAATCACAAAGTGGATTTTGATTTTCTAAAGTATTTAAATCTTCATGTGTGAGCATAGTTTGCATTGTTGCATTGTAAGGAACAAGTGTGATTTTAGCTCTTGAGTTTAAAACTATACTAGCAGCTTCAGGATCAAAACCAAAATTTGTATCTTTGATATGATAAGGCATATCAAAACTTCCACCCATGATAAAAATTTCTTTTACATTTTTATCAAAGTCTTTAAAAAGTTTCATAGCTATGGCTATATTTGTTAAAGGTCCTATAGCGCAAATTGAAATTTCACCTGGGTTTTGCATAACAAGCTCACCCATTTTCATACAAGCATTTGGGCTTATGTTTTCTAAGATTTTTATAGGTTTTATATGATCCCAAAGATGAGTAAGCTTAAACTCTTCTATGCTTTTATCTAGTCTTTGTCTCCAAAAATGACTATCTTCACATAAAGCTTCATGAGCACCTAGATACAAAGGTATATCTAGATTAAGCTTATTTAATAAATCTTTAGCAACGCTATAAGCGGTTAAAGCTTGTACATTACCACTTAAAGTGCTAATCATTTCAAGTTTGATTTCTTTAGAGGCTAAAATAAGCCCAAGGGCTAAACCATCATCGGTATTAGCCCCTGCTATTCCATTGCCTATATCAGTGTCTAAAATAAGGCGTATCATATCGCATCTTCTATTAAATTTAAATCTCTGCCTCTAGTTTCTGGCGCAAAGAAAGTTGTGATAAAACCAATTCCTGCGGTGATAACAAAATACAAGGCTATTGGCCACCAAGTGCCATAATAAGCAAGCAAAGCTGAAGCTATCATAGGAGCGGTTCCTCCTGAAAGTATAGAGCCAAATTCTTTTGCTAGTGCCATTTTGGTATAGCGATTTTTTGCCCCAAAAAGCTCCACACCCCACGCAGCTTGCACACCAAAAATTCCCAAAGATGCCAAAGACATACCTACGATGATAGTTAAAATTACAATAATTTCATTTTTACTATCAAGTAGCATAAAAGCAGGGAAGGCATAAAGCATTAAAAGCAAGCAAAAGGTTCTATAGGTAATGCGTCTTCCAAATTTATCACTTAAATATCCTGCTAAAGGTATAACCAAAAATCCCACCAAAGAAGCTATAACAACAGCAGTTGTGGCTACTGATTTATCAAGAAGTAAAATTTTAGTTACATAACCTACTATAAAGCCTTGTGCAAGATAAGATGGTCCATTTTCTCCTATCCTTATGCCCACCATAGTCCAAAATGCACGACTTTTTTGCCAAAAAGTTCTTTCATCTTTTTTCATATGTGCTTCATTTTCATGACGAATTTTTAGCATTAATTCTTTTTGTTTTTCAAAAACAGGAGTTTCTTTTACATTTAAACGCATATAAACAGCAAAAAGTGCTATGAAGATACTTCCTATAAAAGGAATTCTCCATCCCCATTCTTTAAAACTAGCATCATCCATGCTTGTAACTAAAAGCCACACAAAAGCTGCAAGTAAGGTTCCACTATTTGATCCAAGAGCGATGATAGAAGAGATTAAACCTCTATGTTTACTAGGAGCATATTCTCCAAGCATGACAGTTCCACCTGAAAGCTCAGCGCCTGCGCCAAAGCCTTGCATAAAACGCAAAATAACCAAACATATAGGAGCCCAAATTCCAATTACTGCATAACTTGGTATAAAACCAATTAAGGTAGTTGAAATACCCATTAATGCAATGGTGCTCATCAATACATTTTTTCTTCCGTATTTATCTCCTAAATATCCAAAAAATAAAGCTCCAATAGGTCTAGCAATAAAATCTATACCATAAGTAACAAAACTAAGCAATAATGCTATAACAGGAGTTTGCTCAGGAAAGAAAACTTCTGAAAAAACAGTAGCTGCAGCTAAGCCATAAAGTGCAAAATCTGCATATTCCATAGCAGTTCCTAGCCAACATGAAAACACAGCCTTTTTAAAAGCCTTTTTTCCTTGTGGAGTTTGAAAATTTTCATCCGCGATTGATTTTGTTTGCAAGATTAAACCTTTATTTGAAATTTCAAAATGATAATTTTATCTAAAATGCTTAAAATGGAAATTTAATACTTTTTACCGACTTTTAAATAATTTTGGGCGATAATTATTATTATTTTTTAATATAGGAAAAAAATGAAAACTTTAACCATAATTGATACTTTTGGCTTTTTCTTTAGGCTTTTTTATGCTTTAAAGGGTTTGAAAAATTCAAAAGGCGAACCTAGTAATATGATTAGCGGTTTTGCTAATTTTATTTATAGTTTGAAAAATGATCATCCTAGTGATATGATTATTTTTGCTCTTGATAGTAAAGGAAAAACTTTTAGAAGTGAAATTGATCCAAATTATAAAATCAACCGCACTCCACCTCCACCTGATTTATTAACTCAAATTCCAATTTGCATTCAAATGATAGAAAAAATGGGTTTTTCAAGTTTTTCTTGCGAAGGATATGAGGCTGATGATATCATCGCATCTTTGGTTAAAGAGTGTGAAAATAAGGATATTTTTATAAGAATTATTACTCAAGATAAAGATTTGTATCAACTTATAAAAGATGATAAAGTTAGTATTTATAGTCCTATTTCAAAAAATGATTATAATGAAGCAGGGTGTTTGGAAAAATATGGGGTAAAACCTAGCCAAATAAGAGATTTTTTAGCTCTATGTGGAGATAGTTCAGATAATATCCCAGGGGTAAAAGGAATTGGTGCTAAGGGAGCTAAGAATTTACTTGATGAGTTTGAAAGCATTGAGGGAATCTATGAAAACTTAACACTAGTGCGTAATGAAAGAAGTCGTAATTTATTGCTTGAGGGCAAAGAAAATGCCTTTTTGAGTAAAAAACTTGCTTCTTTGTATGAAAATTTAGATGTAAAAGATATGCTTTTAAATTGTGAGTATCCAAAAGATGAGCCCTTGCTTAAGATTATGGATATTTTGGAGCATTATGAATTAAATGCTTTGTTAAAAAAACTACGCACCAATCCTACTAATAAAGATAAAAATTTAGGATTTAATGCAAGATTAATCTTAGATGAGAAAGAATTATTTGACATTTTAGAAAAAATTGATGATCAAAGCATTGTTGCTTTTGACACTGAAACTACGGGCTTAGATACTAAAGAAGCTAAGATAGTAGGGTTTAGTTTTTGTTTTCATGAAAGTGAAGCCTTTTATGTGCCACTTGCGCATGATTATTTAGGAGTTTGTAAGCAAATTTCTATGCAAGTGGCTAAAAAGGGTATAGAAAAAATCTATCAAAGCATGGTTATAGGACATAATCTTAAATATGATTTTGAGATTATAATCAACAATTTTAATTTGCTTCCTCCAAAAAATTATGCTGATACTATGATACTTGCATGGCTTAAAGAGCCAAGTTTGCGTGTAAATATGGATGATTTAGCAAAAAGATTATTTGATTATGAGACTTTGCATTTTGAAGATTTGGTAAAAAAAGGAGAAAGCTTTGCAGGAGTGGATGTAGAAAAAGCTTGTAAATATGCAGCTGAGGATGCTTATATTACTTTAAGATTTTATTTGTATTTTTTAAAAAATTTAGAAAAACCTTTATTTGAGCTTGCACAAAAAAGTGAGTTTGAATTTATCAAAGTGCTTATTATGATGGAAAATAATGGCATTAAACTTGATATTCAAAAGCTTGAAAGCTTAATGCAAAGTTTTAATCAAGATATAAAAATACTTAGTGAAAAAATATATGATTTAGCAGGTGAAAAATTTAATATTAATTCTCCTAAACAAGTAGGGGATATTTTATTTGAAAAACTAAAGCTACCAAGTGGTAAAAAAAGCAAAACAGGGTATTCTACTGATGAAAAGGTTTTAAATGCTATTTTAGATGAACATCCGATTGTGAGAGAAATTTTAGCTTATAGAGAGCTTGCAAAATTAGTTTCTACTTATTGTGAACCTTTGTTAAAATTAGCTAAAAAAGATGAAAACTCAAGAATTTATTCAAGCTTTTTACAAACAGGAACAGCCACGGGACGCCTTTCATCAAAAGATCCAAATTTGCAAAATATCCCTGCGCATGGTCAATATGCTAAAGATTATAAATCTTGTTTTGTAGCAAAAGAAGGGTTTAGTTTTATCTCGCTTGATTATTCACAAATTGAGCTTAGAATGCTAGCGCATTTTAGTGAAGATGAGAAGTTATTAGAAGCATTTTCAAACGATGAGGATATTCATGCAAAAACTGCTATTATGATTTTTAATCGTAGTGATTATGAGACAAGAAGTATTGCTAAAAGTATAAATTTTGGTCTTATTTATGGTATGGGTTATAAGACTTTGAGTCAAAATTTAAAAATAGAAGCAAAGTTAGCTAAAGAATATATTGAAAAATATTTTGAGAATTTTACTAGCATTAAAACTTATTTTGAAAAGGTAAAAAATGAAGCTAAGCAAAATGGTTTTATAAAGACTTTGCTAGGTCGTAAGCGTTATTTTGACTTTGAAAATGCAAAGCCTATGTATGTGGCAATGTATGAAAGAGAGAGTATTAACTCTACACTTCAAGGCTCTGCTGCCGATATAATAAAACTTGCAATGATAGAAATTGCAAAAGATTTAGATGAGAACAAACGCTTGATTTTACAAATTCATGATGAGCTTATTTTTGAAGTAAAAGATGAACTTTGTGAGGAATTTGCAAAAAATGCTAGTGATATTATGGAAAATATTGTAAAATTAAAAGTTAAATTAAAAACTTCATCAAGTATTGCCAAAAATTGGGGCGCATTAAAATAAGGAGAATAATTAATGGATCTTTCAACCATACTTGGGATGGTATTAGCTGTTGTTAGTATTTCTGTGGGGGATATTTTAGAGGGTGGTAACCCTTTACATGTTTTGCACTTAAGTTCATTTTTGATCGTGGTTCCAACTGCGGCTTTTTGTGCGATGACAGCAACTCATAAAAAATTTGTTAAAGCAGCTTATAAAGAATTAAAACTCGCCTTTAAAGGTGCGGGGGTAAATTTAAGTCAAAGGATAGCTGAGCTTGTAGAATACTCTATCATAGCAAGAAGAGATGGGCTTTTGGCTTTAGAGTCAAAAACTAATGAAATTGATAATGAGTTTTTAAAAGAAACCATGATGATGATGGTTGATGGTAAGAGCGTAGAAGAGATTAAAGAAAGTATGGAAATCCAAATAGAGGAAATGGAAGAATATTACAAAGAAACGGCAGAATACTGGATCCGTTTTGGTGAGACTTGCCCTACTATGGGACTTGTTGGTGCGGTTATGGGGCTTATGCTTGCTTTGCAACTTTTAGATGATCCTCAAGCTATGGCAGCAGGTATTGCAGGAGCATTTACTGCAACGGTAACTGGAATTTTTGGTGCTTATGCTTTATTTGGACCTTGGGGTCATAAAATCAAAGCTAATGCTCATGAGCTCATTAAAGAAAGGATAGTTATCTCGCATGCTATAGTAAGTATTGCAGAGGGAGCTAACCCTAGAGATTTAGAGGCTAAATTGTTTAATTACCTTGGACAAGGTGAGCCTAGAATTTCTCAATTTGATAAGTAAGAGTTAAAAAATGGGAAAAAAACATAAATGTCCAGAATGTCCAGCAGGTGAAAAATGGGCTGTGCCTTATGCAGACTTTTTAAGTTTGCTTTTGGCGCTTTTTATTGCTCTTTGGGCGATTTCTGAAAGTAACCCCGCTAAAACTGAGGCTTTAAAAACTGAATTTGTTAAAATTTTTGAATTTACTGCTTCAAATCCTTTAGAAAAAGAAAGTGAAGTGCATAATAAATACAGTGCACCATCTAATGCAAATGTTGAAGAGCTTGAAAAGCTTAAAAAATTAAGTATCACCCAACAAGAAAATATAGAAAAATTAAAAGCAGCGTTAGATCAAAGAGAAAATAATATCGTTTTAAATTTGCCTGCAAGGGTTGAATTTGCTAGGGGTAGTACACAAATTGATTCAGCTGATGTGCAAGATTTTCTAAAACGTATTAGTGAAGTTTTAAAAAGAATGCCAAAACAAGCTCAAATAGAACTCAGAGGTTATACTGATGCAAGTGATAAAGATCCTAAAAGAAATTTTGATTTAGCAAGTAAAAGAGCTCAAGTTGTGGCTGATTATTTGATTGCTAGAGGAATTAATCCAGCTCAACTTATAGTGGTTAGTTTTGGTGAAAATTATCCTTTGAGTGCAAACAAAGAAGATGAAATAAACAATAGAGTTGAATTTTATATCCGCGTAGATTCTTCAGATAATCAAACTAGAAAGTCAGTATTAGATCAAATTGGAGCTTTTAATAACAAATAAGTTTTTACTTATTTGTTATTTTCTCCACCAAAACGAAGCAATGCTGAACCCCAAGTGAAACCACCACCAAAAGCATCAAGCAATATTAATGAACCTTGTTTTAAACGACCTTGTTCGTAAGCATCATTCATTGCCATAGGAATTGAAGCGGCTGAGGTATTGCCATATTTTTGAACAGTAACTACGCATTGTTCGTCTTTGAAGTTTAATTTTTCTTGTACGGCCTTGATAATTCTTAAATTAGCTTGATGAGGTATAAAAAGATCAATTTCTTCGCTTTTTATATCATTTTTGGTAAGAATTTCAACAACATCATTACTTAGAGTATTCACAGCGATTTTAAATACTTCATTTCCTTTCATTTGCATGGAAAGTGGAGAGCAGATACTGCTTTTTTGAGCTCTTTGAGTCATTAATAAATCTCCAAATTCCCCATCACTTGCAGTGTGAGTATCTATAATAGGAAAATTATCATCTAATGACACAACTCCAGCCCCAGCTCCATCACCAAATAGCACGCAAATGCTTCTATCAGTATAATCCATAATAGAACTAATTTTTTCAGCCCCTATGATTAATACATTTTTTTTAGCACCACTTTCAACCATAGATTTTGCAAGCTCTAAAAGATAAATAAATCCTGAGCATGCGGCAGAAATATCAAAAGCGGTGATATTTTTTAAGTCCAAATTATGAGCGATTTTACATGCAGTTGATGGCATGGTAAAATAATCGGGGCTTAAAGTAGCTACGATGATCGCATCTATATCTTGAGGATTTAAATTAGCTCTTTGTATGGCTTTAATAGCTGCTTTAGTACCAAGATCGCTTGTATTCTCATCATCATTTGCTATGTGTCTTTGTTCTATACCAGTTCTTCTTAATATCCATTCATTACTAGTTTGAACCATTTTTTCTAAGTCAAAATTACTCAGAGTTTTTGTAGGGATATAAGAAGCTATACTTTTTAAGGAAGCTTTAGTTGATTTCATAATTAGAAAGTTCTTTTTCTATAGTTTGATTTATATTTGATTGTGTGAAATTTAATGCTTGAAAAATAGCATTTTTTATAGCTTTTGGACCACTTTTTCCATGACTTATAATGACACATTCTTTTACACCCAAAAGCGGAGCTCCACCGTATTCTTCATAGTCAATATGAGTTTTTAGTTCATTAAAAGCTGGTTTTGCTAAAAGATAGCCTAGTTTTGCTAAAAAAGATTTTTGAATTTCTTGTTTTAGAAGCTTTGTAATAACACTTGCTACACCTTCTCCTGTTTTAAGCAAAATATTCCCATTAAATCCATCACATACTAATACATCTATAGTGCCATTAAAGATATCTCTACCTTCGGCGTTTCCGACAAAATTTGGAAGTTGTTTTAAGAGTTGATGAGTTTCTTTGGTAAGCTCATTTCCCTTACATTCTTCTTCACCATTTGATAGTAAAGCAACTCTAGGTTTGGCAATTTTTAAAATCTCTTTAGCATAGGCTTCACCCATAATAGCAAATTGAAATAAATGCTCACTTTTACAATCAACATTTGCTCCAACATCTAGTACAAGTGTTCTTGAATGGATATTTGGCATTAAAGTAGCAATTGCAGGTCTAGCAATATTTGCTAATCTTCCAAGCCTTAATGTAGCTAAACTCATAGTAGCTCCACTATGCCCAGCAGAAACAACAGCTTTTGCTTTTTGATTTCTTACTAAATCAATGGCTTTGTAAATAGTACTATCTTTTCTTTTTAGTGCATCTGTGGAATTTTCATCCATAGCAAACACATCAAAAGCTTCTTCATATTCTATGTATGAGTTTAATTCTTGAGGAATCAAGGTTTTTAGTTTTTGAGGATCCCCTACCAAGATAGCTTTAAATTCACGCTCTTTTAGAGCTTGAATCACACCTTCTATGATAGGTTTTTCCCCAAAATCACCACCCATTGCATCAATAGCAATGCTTGTCATCGTTATTAATATTCCTTAGTTACTGGATTTACACGGTGAGGCATTTTATAGCTACCATCTTTGTCTTTTATAGGCATAGGTAAGGTAACTTTATAATGAGTTCTGCGTTTTGCTGCACGAGTTTTACTCACTCTTCTCTTAGGTACTGCCATTTTTTACTCCTTTATTAATTTAAACATTTATTACAATAAAAATAATCACTTAAATAAGATTGTAACTCACTTGTGGCAAGTTCTATTAAATCTATATGAGAGTCAAAAAACTCCATAGTATCACTTAAAGTATTATTTTCATCTTTAAAAATTCCATCGCTTGCAAAAAGCTCTATATTTTGATCGATTTCAAGTCTATTTCATCGCCACATCGATCACAGTTTCTATAAGTAAATCCTTTGAAATTAGCTTTTATTTTTGCTAATTTTGGATTAACTTTTATAATAGTTCCTTCAAAAACTATATTATCAAGATCTAGCTTAAAAGGATAAGCCACAGAGCTAAGTTTTGCAAAGGCAATTTTCATTATAAAATTTCAGTTTTTGAAAAGAAAAATTCTATTTCAATTTTTGCATTTTCTAAGCTATCACTTCCATGAACCGCATTTGCATCAATACTATCTGCAAAATCTGCTCTAATAGTACCAGGAGCTGCTTCTTTTGGATTTGTAGCACCCATTAATTCTCTGTTTTTTAACACTGCATTTTCGCCTTCTAAAACAGAAACCACAACCGGACCGCTGATCATAAATTCAACTAAATCTTTAAAAAAAGGTCTGTCTTTGTGTACAGCATAAAATTCTTGCGCTTCTTTTTCTGAAAGCTGTATTTTTTTTGTTGCTGCTATTCTTAGACCATTGTTTTCAAAGCGTGTTAAAATTTGACCAATAACACCTTTTTTTACTGCATCAGGTTTAATAATAGAAAGTGTTTTTTCCAAAATCGTCCCCTTAATTTAAATAAGTTTTATATTTATAAAAGAGCTAATTATACCAAAAAATGCTTTAAATTTATATAAAAGTTTAGAGTTATTGAAGGGTTTGTAAGTAACTTGAAATCAAGATACTTACATTAAATTTATTAAGCAAATACTGGAGTTGAACCGTCTCTTAAATCACTACCGATGTTATCACGACTTGGTTGACCACCTACTACATCACTCCATACAATACAGCCATCAGTTGGGCAAGCACTTGCACAGGCTGGTTGATCATTGTGTCCTACACATTCAACACATTTATCTGCATAAACATAATATCTGTCTTCGCCCTCAGGATTATTTGTATCATCTACGATAGCACTTACTGGGCATTCATCTATACAAGAACCACATGCTATACAAATATCAGTAATTTTAACTGCCATTTTTTACTCCTTAATATTAATGTTGAATGCAAGATTATCAAAATTGTGTTAATTTTATTCTTAAAATCTATTAATTTTGATAATAAAATTAAATTATGGATAATTTTACACAATTAATAAATTTTTAAATTTACAAATGATATTATTTTGTTACAAATAAAATTTATTAATTAGGAGATAAAAATGATAGTTACTAAAAAAGCTATTGATTTTACAGCACCAGCTGTATTAGGAAATAACCAAATAGTTGAAGATTTTAATCTTTATAAAAATATAGGATCAAAAGGCGCGGTAGTATTTTTCTATCCAAAAGACTTTACTTTTGTTTGCCCATCTGAAATCATTGCTTTTGATAAAAGATATCAAGATTTTAAAGATAGAGGTATTGAAGTAATCGGCGTATCTTGCGATAATGAATTTTCTCACTTTGCATGGAAAAATATGCCAGTAAATCAAGGTGGTATAGGTCAAGTTAAATTTCCTTTAGTAGCTGATTTAACTAAACAAATTGCTAGAAATTTTGATGTTTTATTTGAAGAGGCAGTTGCTTTAAGAGGTTCTTTCTTGCTTGATGCTGATGGAACAATTCGTCATGCAGTGATCAATGACTTACCACTTGGAAGAAACATTGATGAGATGATTAGAATGGTTGATACTATGTTATTTACTAATGAACATGGTGAAGTTTGCCCAGCTGGCTGGAACAAAGGTGATGAAGGTATGAAAGCTGACCCTAAAGGTGTTGCTGATTATCTAAGTAAAAACGAAGGTAAACTATAATTTTATAGCAGTGAAGTCTTGCTTCACTGCTATTTTTCTAAAAAATTTCTACATCTATCACTTTTTTACTTTTTTAAAAATATTTTGTTTTTATGAATTTTTAAAATTATTATTATAATTTTTTGATAAAATTATTAATATAATGATAATAAAATTCAAGGAAAATAAATGCTTTTTAAAAATAGTTTTATTAGTGTAAAGAATAAACTTTCTTATACTACAGGGATTATAGTTGCTTTAGCTTTGTTTATAGTAACGGCAATGGCTTTTTATTCAAGTAGAGAAAATCTTATTATAAATAGTAAAAATGCAAATAAAGATTATTTATTAGTAACTACTGCTCAAGTGGAAACTTATATTGAAAGTTATGTTGAAATTCTATTATCTATAAAAAAATATATAGATTCATTACCAAAACACCAGACAGAAAATTTTGATAAACTAGGGGAATATTTTGCTAAGGATTTGAAAGTATTTAAAGACGGTTCAAATACTTTAGCAGTATATCTTGGTTTTCCTGATGGAACTATGCTTGTTAGTGATGCAGAATCAGATAAGAAAGGAATACCTTTTAGAAAAAGAGGTGGTGGTATAAGTTATTATGATGATCCTCAATATAATGCAACTACCCGAGATTGGTACAAGGGAGCATTAAAAAATAAAGGTGTTTTTGTAAGTGATGTGTACGAAGATTCAGTAACAAAATTCCCTAGTTTTACTTATTCTGTACCTATTGAAAAAAATGGAAAACTTATAGCTGTTTTGGGTGTTGATTTACTTTTAACATCTCTACAAAAAACATTTGAAAAATTACCAGGAAGTGTATTTGTTTTTGACAATACTAGTTCAATACCTTTTGCATCTAACGATAAGTCTTTAATATTAAAATCATACCCAAACATCGATGAGATTAAAAATCACCATAAAATAGTAGGTGATTATAAGACTTTTGAATATACTGGGATAAATAGTGGAGAAAAAAGATTTGGAGTTTGTGCAAATATTAATAATTCAAATGCTCATGTTAACTATGTAGCGTGTGCAATTCAAAAACAAGATGATTTAGATAAATTAGTTATTGAAGATGTATTTGATCAAATTATAACATCTATTGTGATTTTAATTTTATCATGTCTTATTGTTTATTTTATTTCATCAAGATTGTTATCACCTTTACAAGCTATACAAAATGGTCTTAGTTTTTTCTTTGACTTCATCAATCATAAAACAAAAGATTCTGCTATGATAGATGTTAAAACAAATGATGAGCTTGGTGCTATGGCAAAAGCTATTAATGAAAACATCACTAAA